>JABFSY010000108.1 GCA_013140395.1 Cyclobacteriaceae bacterium | reverse complement strand
TACACGCCATTGGGGTTTACTTTCAAACCATCCTTAGCCTGAATCACCTTCATGGGGGTAGTGCGCTGCAACAACTCGGGCAACATACCTTCGCGGGTGGGGTCCAGATGTTGCATAACTACACAGGCCATTCCAGAGTCTGGTGGTATATTTTTAAAAAATAAATCAAAGGCTTCGAACCCTCCTGCCGAAGCACCAATGCCAACGATGGGAAAGCCTTTACCGGTAGCAACACCTGTTAGCTTAGTAGCTCGGGGTTTCCGGTTTAGCTCCTTACTTAATGTTTTTGGCAGGCGTTTCATGACACAACTTAGGTTGACAATAGATATTCGTTGGATATTTCTATTGCGAAATCACTATCCCTTCTTTGTGTGAATTTTGTTCACGTTTTTCATAGAACAAATGTCACGAATATACTGAAAAATGAAGGACTCAATTTTTAAAATAGCAAAACGATTCTCTCAAAAATAGTGAGTCAATCGAAATCGAGCCCTTGCAAAAGTACAAAGTGAGGCCATAGCTTACATGGCTATTGTATGTATAACTACTTACGTATAGAAACGGATACCCCTGTACAACTTTGCGGCCTAAATAAGAAGCACTATGTTGTTAGAAGTTACACCTGCTAAAATCAATTGTTCGGAGAATATTCATGAGACACCATCTGGTAGCACTCGTGAAGCCCAGGATAATGAAAAGTCACCGAATCATTGGGTTTCTGAATGGTTAAGCGCTACTCACGTCAGCGTGTCAAATAGTCTGAAATGCCAATGTGCACTTTTGCCCTTCAATTAGAATTATAGTTGTCATTTCTGGTCTTCCGCACGGACGACTATTTATTTAGCACGGCAGTCGTTAACTAAAAAATGCTGCAGAATTTAATAGGCGTAGGGTCGTCACGCCTATCACAGATAAAACGTTAGCTCTGCCCGCGTGCCATTTTCACTGGCCAACTTAAAGGTGGCATGTATTTGCTCGCTTAGCATTTTCACCAACATAATTCCAAATCCCTTTGACCCTTCCATAGTAAAACCCGATGGAAGACCTACGCCATTATCTTGTATAGCCAGGATGGCGGTAGTACCTGATTTTATAAGCGAAATTTTAATGATACCTGAATCTCGGCTAACGAATGCATATTTCATTACATTCGTGATAAGTTCATTGACGATGAGGCCCAGGCTAAACAATTTTTTAGAAGGGATAAGAAGATCATCAATATCTATTTCTACTTTAATCTGATTTTCAAAAGGAAACAATGCCATTATCGAATGGGACAGGTTTTCAATATATTCTTTTATCGAAACCTCTCCTCCGTCTTCCGATACCAGCAGCTTGTCATATAGCACGCGAACACTTTTTACCCTGCTTATAGAGTCTTGCAGGGCAACAACTACCGCTGGGTGGGTAGTAGCTTTTATCTGCAACGCCAACAGTCCTTCAATGGTGGCCGTGTTGTTTTTTATGCGGTGATAAACTTCCTTCAGCAAAACATTTTTCTCTTGCAAAAGAATTTGAAGTCTTTCTTCTGATCTTTTCAAAGCGGTGATATCGGTGAAGCTAATGATCACTTCTGTGATTTCACTCATATCATTTAAAAGAGGCTCACCATTAACAAGTACCCAGGTAGGAGTTTTAGATTTCCCGTCTAACACACCAACAACTAGGTTGTGGATCGGGCATTTTTCGGCTATAACCCTACTTACCGGATATTCTTCTAATCGAAAGGCAGATCCATCTTCATGAATAAATTTCCAGTGCGGGTCAATGGCTGTTTTACCTTTTAGTTGGTCATCGCTTAATCCTAATAATTTTGATGCCGCATTGTTGCTGATAATAATAGACGTATCGGGTGCATGCACTACCACACCGGCATTTACGTTAGCCAATAAACTTCGATAGCGCTTTTCACTTTCCAATATTGCTAACTCTTCTTTTTTCTGCTTTGTCACATCCCGTTCAATGGATATCCAGTGGGTGAACCAACCGGTTTCATCGGCTACCGGAGTTATCTTCATATTTATCCAGAATTCTTCTCCGTTCTTCTTGTAATTAATTACGGTAATTTCGCACGTTTCCCATCTTCTAAGCGCTCCGCTTAACCGTTTCAATTCTTGCTTATCCGTTTTTGGCCCTTGCAATATCCGTGGCGTTTTACCTATTACTTCATCAGCAGTATATCCGGTCATCTCCGTAAAAGCCTTGTTGACATAAATAATTCGTGGCCCCGGAAGATCAAACGGTTCGCTTTCGGTGATCATCACACAATCATTTGCGTTGATGATCTCTGATTCCAGTAATTTAAGATGTTGCTGATTTTTCAGAATCACTTCCTGTGCTTGCTTTTGTATGCTGATGTCATAATTGGCACCAATCATTTTAACAGGCTTGCCGGAAGCATCTCGTACTATTTCAGCAAATGCACGAATGTGATGAATGGATCCATCCGGCCATACAACCCGGAATTCTGTATCATAACTCTTTTCTCCGGCAAGGGCTTCTTCCCTTTCTTGTTCTGCGTTTTGTATGTCCTCTGGATGTAGCCCTTTCCTCCACGCTTCGTACGTGCCGCCAAAGGTGTCGCTCTTTATACCATAAAGGGCAAACATCTGATCATCCCAAATCAGGTTACTGTCAATCAGGTCATACTCCCAGATACCAATTCCGCTGGCGAGGCAAGCAAGCGAGAGTCTTTCTTTACCGATTTTGGTTTCAATTTCTAAATGCTTGCGGGTAGTAATATCTCGCGTAACACTCAGTAAGCCTATTATTTGGCCCGTTTCGCTTCTCAACGGTGTTGCATGAGTTTCAAGCCAGCGTTTGGTGCCTTTCAGTCCGGTCACTTCAAATTCTAAAGTGCCATTTTCACCGTTCATAACTCGCTTGTGCAGTTTGCCAAATGCCTCGCGATATTCGGGTTGAATGAATTCAATCAATGTGTGTTGCTGAACCTCCAGTACTGTTTCCGCCTCTAGCATAGCCAACCCTGCCGCATTCATTTCCAGCAAATGGCCGTTGGGGTCAACTACTTTTACGCACTCAGGTTCGGTTTCAATAATAGAGGTAAGCCGATGCTCATTGAGTAGTACTTTTTTGTTGGCTTCAAAAAGTTTAAATGCCATTTTAATAGACGCCAAAAGAATGGTGTCATCTGATCCCTTTACAACATACCCATAGGACGTTATACTTTCTGTTTTCTGTATGGTCGCACGCTCGGTATGAGAAGAGAAAAAAATAATGGGTACTAGCCGCTTGCTTAGAATGAGCGTGGCAGCCTCTGTGCCATCCATGCCATTGCCCAAGTTAATATCCATGAGAATGAGATCAATCTCAGCATGGGCATTTGCCAGCTCCACTGCATTTTCGCCTGTTTGGGCTATAATCACTTTGTAGCCATCACTTTCCAGAACTAAACGGGTGGATAGGGCTATTATTACCTGATCTTCAACAACAAGCAGTGTTTTGTCTTTTTTATCCATGCAATTCTCTATCAAACCTCGCTTTCCCTTGCAGCTTGAAAAAAAAGTTGCTGCCATCTACTGTAGTCATGTTGGCTACTTAGCAATCTAACATTTTTTCATCAAAGGCCAATTAACAAGCTCTACGCCCAACGGTATGATTATCCGCAAGCACCCGAAGAAGGCGTTGAAGTGTTGGTAAAGTTGCACGCAAAGACGCGAAAGCGCAAAGAGTGTTGACTTTGTTAGCGGCTTGGCGACTTTGTTTGAGATCTTTGTGACCTTTAAAAATGAAAATTAACACGTGAAATGACGATAATATAAATTTGGCGCAACATGCTAACCGCTCTCTTCTGCTAAATCAGCGTATCCACATACGTACTTTCACCTAGTCATTTTATTTTTACTTGCGTTACCTTGCTTGCCTAATAAAACCGGGTGTTATGAAAGAAGTCATTCGGAAAAAATTAAATCTGTTAGTACATCTTGCAAAAATAGATGGCCAGTTTGACCAAAGTGAAAAAGAAGTGCTGGCCGCTTTGTTGGAAGAAGCTGGACTCTCCGCACAAGAATTGGAGCAACACGCAGCTCCGGTAAATCTGAATGATTTTGGCAATTCTCCCTCCAAAGCGGATGTATTGTATTGGGCACTGCGCATGATAAAAGCAGACGGAATTATTCATGCCGATGAGGCCGCCTATTGCAAAGCCCTGGCAATAAAATTGAACTACAAACAAGAAATTGTAGATTATTTTACAACGGCCGATGTAGGCCTGCCTGGCGAATTTAAAAACCTGGCTCGTCAGTTTGCGTTGGCTTCCGTTTAGGATCATTCTATTTTAGTTACTAGCACCATTAACCGTTTTTTGCTCAACGTAGTAC
>JABFSY010000076.1 GCA_013140395.1 Cyclobacteriaceae bacterium | reverse complement strand
GTTTGGTGAGAAATACGGAGAGTTTGTTAGGGTGATCACGTTTGACCCGAAATTCTCGGTCGAGCTTTGTGGAGGTACTCATGTGAAGGCCACAGGAAATATCGGATTACTAAAAATTGTTTCCGAGAGTTCTGTGGCTGCCGGTGTTCGCAGGATTGAAGCGGTTACGGCTGAGGGTGCATTTGAATATCTGAACGGCTTTTATAATGAGATGGGGCAGATCAAAGCACAACTCAAAAACCCGAAAGATGTCGTTGCGTCTATTCAAACTCTGGTAGACGAAAAACATGGCCTTGAAAAAAAGCTGGAAATCATTTACCAGCAACAAGCCAATACATTGAAAGACATACTTGCAGCCAAAGCTGTAAAATCCAATGGTTGCACGCTGGTGTTGGAGCGAGTGACTGTGCCAAATGCAGATGCCTTAAAAAATATCGCCTATGCACTGCGCAATCAATTTGACGATCTGTTGATGATACTCGCGGCTGACATTGAAGGCAAACCACAGGTTGCGGTAATGATTGGTGAAAAGTTAGAAGCAACAAAAAAGTACCACGCTGGCAATATGGTGAAGGAACTGGCCAAGGAAATTGATGGCGGTGGGGGAGGGCAACCCTTTTTTGCTACGGCTGGGGGGAAGAATCGTAGTGGATTGGATCGAGTTTTAGTGAAAGCCAAAGAATTTTTGAATTAGTGGGTTCATCTTCACAAAATAAATACAAAGTTGTCATCGGTCTTGAAGTCCATGCCCAACTTCGTACTCAGAGCAAGATCTTTAATTCAGATGCTGTTGAGTACGGCAGTGCGCCCAATACAAATGTCGGGGTGATCACGTTAGCTCATCCCGGTACGTTGCCCAAGTTGAATAAGAAGGCTGTCGACCACGCCATTAAAATGGGTTTGGCGTGTCATTCCCAAATTTCAAGATTTCAAATCTTCGATCGCAAGAATTATTTCTATCCAGATCTGCCAAAAGGCTACCAGCTTACCCAAGATCGCACCCCGATTTGTGTTGGTGGTTTCGTGACGATCACAACAAAAGGCGGGGCTGAAAAAGACATTGTCTTAAATCGAATTCACCTGGAAGAAGATGCAGGCAAGTCAATTCACTTGGAAGGTGAAACGGATACGCTGCTCGACTTTAACCGAGCCGGTACTGCCTTGATAGAAATTGTGACAGAGCCTGTGATTGAATCATCGGAAGATGCGGGAGCGTTAATGGCAGAAATCCGAAAGCTGGTACGGTACCTGGAAATTTGCGATGGAAATATGGAGGAGGGTTCGCTCCGCTGCGATGCAAACGTGTCTATGATGCTGAAGGATGCAACCGTGTTGGGCAAAAAGGTAGAGGTAAAAAACATGAACTCAATTCGCAACGTGCAGCATGCGATTGATTTTGAGATAGAACGTCAGACTGCTTTGCTGGAACGAGGTGAGGTGGTGATTTCAGAAACGCGCACCTTCAATGCTGCCGATGGGAAGACCTATAGCATGCGGACAAAAGAGGAGCTAAATGACTATCGCTATTTCCCTGATCCAGATGTCAGCCCGCTGGAAATATCAGACGAATGGCTCGATCGCATTAAATCTTCTATGCCGGCTCTTCCAAAGGAGTTGTATCAAAAGTTAATTACAAACTATCACCTTCCGCCTTACGATGCGCATGTCATTACAGAAACCAAAGAGTTGGCTTCTTATTTTGAACAGCTGTGTAGAAATACGAAGAACTACAAAGCGGCTTCCAATTGGTTGATGGGTCCAATAAAATCGTACCTCAACGAAACGAATTTGGAAATAGCTGCGTTTCCGTTGGAGGCAAACAAGGTTGCTGAAGTGATTCGGTTGATTGATGACGGAAAACTAAATTTTGCCGTAGCAGCTCAAAAATTGTTTCCCGCTTTAATTGAAAGACCTGGCCAGTCAGCAGCTCTGATTGCCGAGGAATTAAATTTAGTACAAGATAGTAGTATGGATTCCATCCTACCCATCGTTAGAGATGTTATTGCAGCATTTCCGCAAAAGGTGGACGAATATAAAAAGGGAAAGAAAGCCATTGTCACTATGTTTATGGGTGAGGTGATGAAAAGGAGCAAAGGCAAGGCAGACCCAAAACTGGCAACGGATTTGATTGTTCAAGAGCTCAATAAATAAAGTATCCAGATAACAGAATGAAAGCAAAAACTATGATAGTGTTTAACTTCCTATTCGCGTTAATTCTAACAAACTGTGCCCCAGAGAAAAAGGCAGATGCTATCGATTCGGGATGGACGATTGTGCTTTCGGGCAAAGTTGGGTTTCCCCAACAAGGCTCGATTTCCATACAGGAGATCATGCAGAATGGCTCTGGCAGACGTGATACCATTACCTTGAGAAAAGATTATTCTTTCGCTAAAACACTGCGCTTGACCGAACCCGGCTTTTACAATATTAACTTTTTTGGAAGGCAGGCGGTTAACGTAATGTTGAATCGAAGTAACGTAGAGCTCAATGTAGATGGCAATAATCAACAAGGGTTTGTAGAGATTAAGGGCTCACCCGATCATGAGTTGATCAGCACGGTTCAGCGAATGATGGGCGAATCGCAAGGTGGACCAGAGATGATGGCACTCCAATCGGAATTTGAGAAAGCAGTAGCGGCAAAGAACGATGCGAAGGTTGCAGAGCTACAGGCTAGCGCCATGAAAATTATTGAAAGAAATGCCAGTTCGTTGGCAGCCTTTTTGGCGCAGCAGCCTGCATCTCTCGCGTTATTCAATTTACTTCAAGATCCCAACTTAATTGACAAAGACAAAAACGTAGATCTGTTTTTGACAGCAACGGAAAAATTTAAGAAGGCTTGGCCCACCTCTCGGTTCACAAAAGAGCTAAGCGCGATGACAGAGAAGTTAAAGATCACAGCGGTCGGTCAGCAAGCACCCGAGATAGCTTTGGCGAACCCTGCCGGACAAATTGTAAAGCTTTCTTCGCTTCAGGGAAAATATGTGTTGATTGACTTTTGGGCAAAATGGTGTGGCCCATGTCGGAGAGAAAACCCTAATGTGGTGAAAGCTTACAATCGATTCAAGAGCAAAGGTTTTGAGGTATATGGTGTTTCGTTGGATCGAAATAAAGAAGATTGGATCAAGGCGATCGCGGAAGATGGCCTCACCTGGACTCACGTTTCTGACCTAAAATATTTTGACTGCCAGGCTGCCAAAGATTACAACATCAACGCGATACCCTTTTCTATCCTTTTGGATAAAACCGGAAAGATCATTGCGAAGAATTTACGGGGTGCCGCGTTGGAGGGTAAATTGGAAGAGGTTCTGGGTAAGTAGCAACAGCGGGTATTTTGTTCCCGGCCAACACCTAAGCCTAATTCCTAAGCCCTAATTTTAATTAGAAGTAAAGCAGTACGAGATCAAATTCGCTCCCATTCTTAGTGCCTGCAACCGCTTCTCTTCTGGGTCATTGTGGATGCGTTGATCTTCCCAACCGTTTCCAAGGTCGCATTCATAAGAATAAAAGACGACTAATCTTCCCTGGTAGAATAGTCCGAACCCTTGGGCTGGCTTACCATCGTGCTCATGAATCTTTGGGAGTCCGTTGGGAAACTTGAATTTTTGATGGTAGACCGCATGATTGAATGGAATCTCCACCAGTTCCAGCTCAGGAAACACTTTTTTCAGTTCAAGGCGAATGAATTTATCCATTCCATAGTTATCATCGATGTGCAAAAACCCTCCTCCTAGCAAGTATTTTCGAAGGTTACCAGCCTCTTCAGTTGAAAAAACTACATTGCCGTGCCCGGTCATATATATATAAGCATAGTTGAAGATACCCGAGCCACCTACCTCTGCCACGTCTTCTTCTTCCCGCATTGTTGTTCCTAACTCACTATTGCAGAACCGGATAAGATTAGGAAGAGCCGTTTTGTTAGCATACCAATCGCCCCCTCCATCGTATTTTAACTTAGCAATTCGAAGTTGCGCAAATCCGCTTGAGGTTACCAAAGCCAACAATAGCCCCATACAAGCAAGTCTTCTCACTCTGTAAGAATTGAGGGTGTTTTGAGTGAATTGCGCCATTTTAATATATTTTATTTGTACCGGTTAAACCTTTCAAATCAGTAAACCTCTAAGCAACAAAACAAAAAGTAAAACCTCATGAAAACAATGAAAAATCTAGTCGGATTGAAAAGCATTTCAACGCTGTTGATAGCTTTTGTACTCGTACTGGGCTCTTGTAACAAAACCGATGATTCGATTTTAAGCGCCACAGACAGCCAAAACCTCAGTTCTGAGGAGGTATCTGAATCGTTTACCGATGAAGCCAACGATGTATCTAATGTTGCAGACAACGTAATTACCGAGGTT
>JABFSY010000449.1 GCA_013140395.1 Cyclobacteriaceae bacterium | reverse complement strand
CTCCTTCTCCTCTTACAGCGCGCTCTGACAATAAAACAAAGGCCTATGGGCAAGCCAACCCCGCATTGACTATTTCTTATTCTGGATTTCTTAATGCCGATGGACCAAATAGTATAGTAGAGCCAACGGCATCTACCACTGCTACGATTTCTTCAGCTGTTGGTAGTTATGCGATTACGCTATCGGGAGGAAGTTCATCCAATTACAGTATTATTTTACAAAACGGGACATTAACAGTAGGCAAAGCTACATTGACTGCAAAAGCAGACGACAAGACCCGTGTTTATGGACAAGCAAACCCTGTTAATTCAATATCTTATTCTGGATTTGTCAATGGTGAAAATGTTTCGGTGATCACCCCACCCTTGATCACCGGACCCAACGCCAACAATCTTTCCAGTGTTGGCTCCTATCCAATTACACTAAGTGGTGGGACGGCTGCCAATTATTCATTTAACTATCAGTCAGGAACACTGACAATTACTAAGGCGATGATTTTGGCAACAGCAAATAATCAGACGCAGTCCTATGGCCAATCAACACCCACTTTTACTATTACGTACACTGGATTTGTGAATGGAGAGACCACTGCCGCGATTACCTCGCTTCCGGTAGCGACATCGTCTGGAAATTCCTTGTCACCAGTGGGGACTTATCCAATACTCGTTTCAGGTGGTCTTGCGACCAATTATGATTTTTCATATGCTCAAGGCTTATTGACGATTACAAAAGCATTACTGACCGCAACAGCTGGCAATCAGAACAAAATTTACGGTCAGCCCAACCCCACATTGACAATCAGCTTTAGTGGTTTTGTAAATGGAGACAATGCATCGGTGGTTACCACTCAACCGATCGCGACTACAGCGGCAACCACGACATCGGGAGCAGGAAATTATTCAATCATAGTATCGGGCGGTCAATCGACCAATTATGATTTTGCTTATGTGTTAGGGGTATTAACTATTAACAAAGCAACCTTAATTGCAGCAGCAGACAATAAATCGCGCGCTTTTGGGGACCCTAATCCACCATTTACAATTAGTTACAATGGATTTGTAAATGGCGAATCGGCTAGTGTAATTGATAGCTCTCCAACTGCTTCCACCAATGCTACTTTAAGTTCACCGATTGGTTTTTATACGATCGCTCTTTCGGGTGGTACAGATGATAATTATGATTTTTCATACGTCACGGGGATATTAACGGTCTTTTCAGGCTCCGCCCCAACAGTCAAAAACTTTCAAATTGAGTTAAATGAAGATGCGTCCTATATTTTAACCTATCAGGGGTTTTTCAATAACTTTATCAGTTCTCCTGGGGATATGATAAAAGAAATTCGAATAAAGAGTCTGCCACTAAATGGAACGCTGAGGTCTGGTGCTGTGTTGTTACAGGTGGGCGACCGAGTCAATGCAAGTAACGGTCAGCTAGAAGACCTACGATACTTTCCTAACAAAGATTATTTTGGCCCCGACAATTTCAGATGGACTGTCTTCAATGGTAGTTTTGAAGCCGCTCCTGACGCTCAGGTTCTAGTTACTATAAAGGCTGTCAACGATGCGCCTGTACTTAGCAATATTGAACTTACCCCTCTTTCATATAGTCCGGCTGATCCTCCAAAAAAAGTGAGCCAAAATGTAATTATCAATGATATAGATGACAATACGATCTTCTCTGCTAAAGTGATAATTGATCAAAATCTTAGCAAAGGCGATTTACTTGCTCTTGATCCCACGGTTAGTCAAAAGATAAAAACAACATTTAATGATGGAACGGGAGAGTTATTATTAACGGGTAAGGACACAAAAGCGAATTATGAAAGAGCGCTTAATAGCATATTCTTTAGCACGAATGTTTCAGTAAATGTTTTAGAGAAAAGTATTTCTTTTGTGGTTAGCGATAGTTTATTCGCTAGTAACATCGTTAGCCGGAAAGTTCAAATAACGGAAACCTTGCCCGATTTGCTATTGGCAAACTCATTCACACCGAATGGTGACCAACAGAATGATGTTTGGCCATATGACCCCTCTATAAACGATCCGGAACTTGAAAAACTAAAGAATTATAGCCAGGTGTTGATTGATGTTTTTGATAAGAATGGAAACAAAGTCTTTGCCTGTGATTCGGTCGATTGCAAGTGGGATGGTAAACTTGGAGGAAAAGAACTCCCAAGCGGACCTTACCTTTATACAATTGATTTAAACAATGGGAAGCGGAAATACCAAGGGGTTGTTACGATATTGCGATGAGGCACACTAGATTTTTCTACATAGGATTCCTTATGAGTGTGTTGCATTTTAGCGTCAACGCACAGGATTTTTTGAGCAGTCAGTACTATTCAAATCTGCCGGTTTTTAATCCTGGCTTTACGGGCATAGATGATTTCACAGATGTAAAATTATCAGGGTATCAAGGATGGAATAGTTTTAACATCAGCAATAACAATGTTTATGCTTCTGTATTTAGTTCTCTTAATAACGCCCAGCAGATAACAATAAAAAATAACGCGCTGCGCCTAAGCCCTACGGCTTATAAGCAAATGGAATCTCAAAAGGAGTTGCGGAGGAAGCATGGTATGGGAGGAGTTGTGTCAAGCAGAAATGTGGGGCCATACAAATCATTTTCCGTCAACTATCAATATGCTTTCCACCTTCCACTTTCTAGTTCCGTTAATCTTTCACTGGGAACTCGGATAGGTTTTACCAATCAGCGCATTGATTTTTCTGGATTTACTGTTAGAGATGAGATTAATGATATCTTCTTTCAGCAGCTCGCCAACGCGAACAATGGAAATCAAGACTCGTATACCACCGATTTTGGTTTGCTACTTTACTCAAAAAAGTTTTATGCAGGCTTGTCTACCACGAATTTAGTAAAGGGAAAGTTATCAAACGATGGGATTCTAAGTTTTATTGACAGTAAACGATTTCAGTTTCACACGACTGGAGTTTTGAACCTGGCCGCAAACGTTCAACTTAATGTGGGCGGTTATGTATTTCTACAAGAGGGCTATGATTTGGGGTGGGCGGGCAACCTGCGCGCCCGTTACAAAGAATTGTTTTATATGGGTGTTTCCTATAATAAAAATGCTCAGCTATCACTTTTGTTTGGGCTCTCCGTCAATAGTACTGTCAATCTGCATTATAGTTATGATCAGTACCTTTCGTCTTTGTCCAACTTTAATGTGAATGCACATGAAATTGTTTTAGGGTTTAGTCTCTCGAACCGAGCAAAATCGCAACCCAAGTTTTGGTGATGGAACTGACGAAAAGACTCCTTAGAATTTTATTTGTAGTCGCCCCTTGCCTGGTGCACGCTCAGGAATTTCAATTTTCTGAACCAGTTCCATTGGGCTCATCGATCAATTCCGAAAGTGAAGAGGTGAGCGCCTTGCTCGCACCGGATGGTAAAACGTTGTACTTCGTTAGGGCATTTGATAGCCGGAACAAAGGAGGCATTGGAGCCGGAATGGATATTTGGACTTCGAAACGCGATGGAAAAGGGAGGTACTTGGCAGCTCGCAATGAATTCAAACACTGGAACAACAAGTTCAATAACTCAGTTATTGGAATAAGAAAAGATAATCAAGCGGTTTATTTGTTGAATTCGTACAGCAACAAACCTGGCATCGCTTTCTCAAAATACCTAAACGGTGAATGGACTAGTCCAGAGTTAATTCCCATTCCGGGGATTCAACAACTTAATCTGGTTGGGTTTCATATGCACTCTTCATTTTCTATTTTACTGATTTCTATTGAACGTCCCGATTCACAAGGGAAAGAAGACTTGTATGTTTCAGTAAAAGATTCGCTAGAACATTGGAGTGAACCCCTTAATCTTGGTAGCACTATAAATACACCCGGATTTGAGATTTCCCCCTTTTTATCAGAAGACGGCAAGCGATTGTATTTTGCGAGTGATGGTCATCAAGGGTATGGCGATGCTGATATTTTTGTGGCAGAGCGACTTTACAATAATTGGACGTTGTGGACCCGCCCTAAGAATTTGGGCCCCCAAATCAACAGCGAAAAATTTGACGCGTATTTTTCTATGTATGGTGACACGGTTTGTTATTTCTCCAGCAATCAAGCCTCTAACTTCTCGGATATTTATACCAGCCGTGTATCTCAAGGGAAGAGAACATTGCTGCGAGACTCAGTGAATAAAATTGTGAACGATACCAAGAAATTGTTGAGCGATTTAAAGTCATCTGATGAACCTGATGGTTTTCAGTATGTGATGTCCCCACTTAATTCTGTAGTCCTTTCCAGTCTTATGCAAACACAAATTAGAAAATTAGTTACTCAATATCAGACGGGTCAGATCCGGTCAGTTGAGTTAATCTGTTATCGCTTGC
>JABFSY010000203.1 GCA_013140395.1 Cyclobacteriaceae bacterium | reverse complement strand
TTTCATGGGCTTATTGGCTCTAATGCTTATCGCGTATACGTTGGTAGCCGGCTTCGCCTTGGATGGGCTAATCACCAAAGCATTTCACCAACCAGACAGTTTGCTTTTTGTCAACCGATTGTTGCTCTACTATTTTGTGTTTGAGTTTGTGATGCGCTATTTTATGCAGAATGTGCCGGCACTCGATGTTCAACCGTATTTGCATTTGCCCATTAAGCGAAATTCAATCGCCCATTTTCTGCTTTCAAAATCATTACTCCATGTTTTTAACAGCATTGTACTTCTACTTTTTATGCCTTTTGCATTTACGGTGGTGGCCGGCCGTTGGGGCATCGCGGGGGCGGTGAGTTGGCTGACTTCTTTAGTCATTTTGAGTTGGGCGATGCACTATTTAGTGATTTATTATAAAAAGAAATTGGATGACAGCATTTGGGGAATCGTTGTGCTGATAGGAGGATTTGGCTTGTTGGGAGCAGCCGATTACCTCCATTGGTTTAAGTTATCTGATCTGTCGGCTATTATTTTTAATCAACCTTCTTTTTTGCCTGTCGTAGCCATACTTTTAGTTGTTGCTTTGTATCGACTTATCTTTAGTTTGTTGGTAGGCGGCATGTATGCGGAAGATTGGAGTGCACAAAAGGATGCGGCTACGGAGTGGGGAAAGACAGGTGATTTGCATTTCTTACGAGGCTTTGGCAACTATGGCGAATGGATTGGCTTGGAATTAAAATTGATTTTGAGAAATAAGCGGCCGCGTTCATTTATTTTCATCAGTGCATTTATGTTGTTGTATGGGGTAGTTGCATATCGGAATGATGCAGGAAATGAAATTTCAGACTTTTCTCTTTTTGTTGGCATGTTTATTACGGGAGCTTTTATGATAAACTACGGACAGTTCCTATTCAGTTGGCAGGGTGCTCATTTTGATTTTACGTTAACTCGTCCTATCTCAATACGTCAATTTATAGAATCAAAGTATTTGCTATTGTGTGGAATAACCGTAATTACTTTTGTGCTTAGTATTCCCTACGCTTATTTTGGTTGGCACATCGTTTCATATCATCTGGCAATCGTCTTATTTAATATGGGGATTAATGTATTTATAATGATGAATATGGCGATGTGGGGACCACAGAAAATAGATTTAAAAAAGGGATCGACATTCAACCACGAGGGGACGGGGGCTGCACAGTGGATAATGGGATTCCCGATTTTGTTGTCGCCTTACTTGTTTTTCTTGCCGTTCAAATATTTTTTTTCAACGTATGTGGGCATTGCTGCGGTAGGCATTGCCGGCCTTCTGGGAATTATATTCCGGTCTTACCTGATCGGAATTACTACAAAACGGTTCACTGAAAAAAGATATGAAATTGCTGCGGGCTTTCGCAAAGAATAGATACAAGCTTTATGATTGAAATACAAGGACTCAAAAAGATTTATAAGAACGTTTCTGTTGTTGACATTGAACAACTATCTATTGGTAGCAACGATAGCTTTGGACTCGTTGGGAATAATGGAGCGGGCAAGACTACGCTGTTTCGAATGATGTTGGATTTAGTGAAGGCCACCGCAGGCAGTGTCACCATCGATGGTAAAAATGTGCAGGGCAATGATGAATGGAAAAGGCACGTAGGCTCATATTTAGACGAGGGCTTTTTGATTTCCTACCTCACCCCCAACGAATACTTTCGGTTTGTGGGAAATCTCCACGGTTATAATGCTGCCGATTTGAAAGCATTTCTCGAAAAGTTTGAGGTCTTATTTCATGGCGAGATTAACGGGCAGAACAAATACATTGGAGATTTATCGAAAGGAAATTTGAAAAAGGTGGGCATTGCTGCTTCGTTCATTGGCAACCCACAAGTAATTATGCTGGATGAACCTTTTGAAAACCTAGACCCTACTTCGCAAATCCGGTTGAAAGAGTTGTTGCAAGCCGAACGGAAACATAGACAAATCACCTACCTCATTTCGAGTCACGACTTAAACCATGTGACAGAAATCTGCGATCGAATTGTGTTGTTAGAAAAAGGAAAAATAATCAAAGACTTGAGTGGAGCTGGTACGTTGGCTGAACTAGAAGATTACTTTAAGGCTTAAACATTAACCACTATTGACATATATTCGCCTATGCTTCTTGCAATAGATATTGGTAACAGTGACATCACATTAGGTTTGTGGTTGAATGAAAATTGGCAGCACCAATGGCGCATTCCTTCAAAGCCGGATCAGCCTGAAGTATACTATGGTGTAAAAATCAGAGAATTTTTTTTGGAATCGAGCGTAGCTGTTGACTTAGTAAGGACGGTGGTTATCAGCAGTGTGGTACCTTCATTGAACGAGAAAATAAAAGGAGTAATTCGAACGCTCTTTCAACAAGAACCAATTGTAGTAGAACCGAAGATTTATGATCTCCTACCCATTGCCGTATTGAATCCTTATGAAATTGGCTCGGACTTGGTGGCCAACGCCATGGGGGCGTTCGTGAAATTTAAGCAAACTTGTATTGTAGTAGATTTTGGAACCGCGCTCACATTTACCACCATCTCAGGAAAAGGAAAAATTTTGGGAGTCTCGATTGTGCCCGGTTTGAGAACGGCACTCAAAGCGCTCACCCAAAATGCCGCCAAGCTTTTTGATGTTCCATTAGAGATGCCCAAATCGGCTTTAGGGACCACTACTGTCACGGCCATACAATCTGGTATTGTCATTGGCTATGAAGGATTGGTGAGAAAAATGGTAGAGGCTATCAGAACGGAACTAGGAATTGAATGTCCTGCTATTGCTACAGGTGGACTTTCATTTGTCATCACACCCTTAAGTTCCTTTTTCTTTGCCATCGACCCGTCTTTAACACTAGATGGGCTGCGCTACATTGCCAAAACTGTTAAACCTGATTCTTAACATACTGAAACATACACGATGAATATTTTTTTTCTTTTAGCGATTGCTTTGGCGCCCGGTGCAGCAATAGGCCTTTACATTTACTGGAAGGATAAACATGAACGCGAGCCACTTGGTCTATTAGTAAAGAGTTTCTTCTTTGGAGTAATCAGCACCCTTATCACATTGCTGATTAGTTGGCCGATTAGCAGACTTGTACCACTAGATCCCACCAGCTTAACACAACAGGCCGTCCACGCATTTCTATTGGTCGCGTTGATCGAGGAGTTCAGCAAATTTATTTTTGTGCGCTGGGTTCTCTATCCCAATAAAAATTTCAACGAGCCATTTGACGGTATTGTTTATTCGGTAACGGTGAGCCTGGGCTTTGCCGGCCTTGAAAATATTTTGTATGTGATGGATGGTGGAGTGGAGACAGCCGTACTTCGAATGTTTACGGCTGTGCCAGCACATGCTTCTTTTGGTGTGTTGATGGGATATTTTTTAGGCAAGGCAAAATTTGAACATAGAAAATCTCTATATGCCATTTATGCGCTAGGGGTTGCCACACTTTTTCATGGAGCCTATGACTATTTTTGGTTTATTGCCTATGTGCCTGGCATTTGGGTGGGCGCAATAGTGTCGTTGATTATTGGTATTGTGTTGGCACGAAGAGCCATACGCATTCATCAGGAAGCTTCACCCTTCATTGCAAAGGCCCCCAAAGACGATCTTGGCTGATGGTTGTTTATTGTGTAAATTCGATCCATGTATCACTTGGTTTATACTAGTGTAGCAGTGGCTCCGTTTTCGGAAGTGGACCTGATTCAGCTTTTGGAGCAAAGTCGCAACTCAAACAAAGCGTCAGATATAACCGGAATCCTTCTCTATATTCAGGGTAAATTTATTCAAGTGCTGGAAGGTGAGAAATCAGCAGTCAGTAAACTCTACACTAAAATTGTCGGAGACGTCCGACATAAAAAAGTTACGATTGTGATTGAAGGTGATTCAAAGGAACGAATGTTCAAGGGTTGGTCAATGGGATTCAAGAAATTGGGGAGTCAGCAATTTGAGTCACTCTCTGGCTTTGCGGATATGGATGAATTCTTCAACAATAAAAGTGATAATGACCACACTAATTTAGTACTTGTCTTTTTGAAATTATTCTACAAGAAAAATATGGTTGATTACCCGGAATCGGTTTAGTGAGATGATGCGTGATCTATTGACAAAAAACAAAGTGGGACTGAATCAGGAATTTCGGTTTCGTGGTCAAGAACCCGGGAGGTTGGAAAATTTTAGCGATGCAGTATTTGCTTTAGCGATCACGTTGTTACTTATCTCTACTTCGCCTCCATCGAGTTTTGAGCAGGTTAAGCGTTTTGCATTTGATTTAATCACATTCTTGTTATGCATAGCGCTGATCATTTCAATCTGGTATGAGCATTATGTTTTCTTTTTACGATATGGTTTGAGA
>JABFSY010000486.1 GCA_013140395.1 Cyclobacteriaceae bacterium | reverse complement strand
CCAATGACCACGCCATTGTGGTTGTGATTATTGTTTTGAATATGCACCGTATTTTTGTCAGGAGAAATCAAATCGGCAAGAGATACTTTGTAAAAGCCGGCCAATTTTTCAAGTGTGTCTAATTTTTGCTGTGTTTTATCGCTCTCAATCATGTGATAGTTCGATTGTGCCATCCCCAGATAGTCAGCAACAACTTGCTGAGAGAAACCTTTGATTTCTCTTAGTTGACGGATGCGCGTACCTAGTTGCATAAAATTAAATTTCGTGGGGGTAATCTGTCTCAGCGATAAAGTTATTAATTTTTGATATAATTTAATCGAATCTTTTCTGTTTTGTTTACGCCTAGTAGTGTTGTTTTGTTCCTATACAATAAACGAAAAGCGATGGTCAATAAAATCGGAAGTTTATTTCCTCGCCCTTGGCGTAAAAATTTTGCAGTAAAGAGTTCTGTTTTATTTACAATGCTGCTTATCATTTTTTTAGTGATTAATAGTAGTGGCGATGGAAGCGGAGGCGGAGGCGGCTGCCCAAAAAAGGATTCAAACTGCAATCCGCAGGGTTGCACTAATGTACCAAATACGACAACTGAACTGTTTCTGAGATTTCCGATTGCTTTAGCAGGGAGGGTCTGTGCAATTCCAGAGCCCGACAGTGATCCGGCTTTTGTAGCTCCCGCGAGAAGCAAAAGCGACAAAACAACTTTTTTCTGCCAAATAGAAATCATCCCAAATTACCTAGCTACTGATTGTAAGAGCAACTATGACGTTACTTGGCAGGTTGGTGCCTACAGGCAAACTATCGTTGTTCCAGACGGGCGTTTTTTCGCATTAACCGTTAAATTTTGGGAACGGTGCGAAAATGTTTGCAATGGACCTAGATTTGAGTCGACTAGAGCATCATGGGAATATTCAACAACAGGTTATGCGTCTTCAACTATTTTTGCTGATTTAAGATACGTTGGACAACAGTATATTTGTAATTAAAATTTCGATCTATGAAACCGATTTATTTCAAATCCGCCTTGGTTATCATGTTTTCAACGCTGCTTGGCGTTAATCAGGCTTGCAATCAAAAAAGTGAAGATGTGATAGACGACTTGCAGACGCAAAAGACCAAGCCTGAAAGTATCATGGGATATTATAAAGCCTTTACCGAAGCGGCAGACGGAAAATTTGCCTTAAAATCGTTTACCACGTTTGCAAGCCAAGACGAAAGAGAAGCTTGGAGCAGTCGGTTAGATGGCTTTTTTTTTGATAAGAATGGGAAAACAATCCCAGGCGGTAATGTTCAAATCGGAGATATTGAGCTTAAAACTGACCCCCAAAATAGTAGCTACTATTATAGCGACACTTCAGTACCAGATGCCGGAAAGCATTTACATGGTAGCAAAATAAAAGTATCAATTAAACCCAAGGTTGGTTCAAATTTAAGAACGACAGCTGACACAGTTTCTAGTGAAATTTATGTCCCAAGGCTGGTAAGAATAATCGACCCAATAAAATATAAAGATTCTGATACCCAACCGTATATGCCCATAAAAGCCGGGGGTCGGATTGCTTGGGAAATCGATGTAAAAAACGAAAAGGGAATTGTTATCTTGTTGGAATATGATCCGTTTTCAGTAGAAAATGAATATTTACAGGAGAAGGGTCAGCTAATGAATGGAAAAATAAAAAAAGCAAGTGCTTTGACGCTAAAGGATACTGATGGGGCATACACGTTTTCAAATGATGACCTGAAAGACTTCCCCGCGAATGCGGTTGTTAATCTTACAATAGGCCGCGCAAATTTTATCACGCTTCGTGAGAAGGAATTTTCGTACACTTTTTTCGCATATACCGTAGTGGTATCTTCTTTTCAGGTAAAGAAATAAATTTTCGATTTTTCAAAGTTTTTTAAGAAGGCTAATACCTTTAAAGGTGCTAGCCTTCTTTTGTATCATGCTACTAATTCTTCTCTTATCATTTAGTTTACTAATCTATTTAAGTTGGTACAACTTTTCTTTATTTGTTCTAATCGCTTGGATACCCTTATTTAAAATATTGAATTCTGATTGGAGCAAAATAAAAATAATAGCAAGCACATATACTTTGTTTGCCATTTACAATCTAGTCGTGACTTACTGGCTAATCGAATGGGATACGCTAAAAGGGATTTCCGTAATAGCCATCAATTCTTTATTGATGGAGTCTGTTGTTATTCTATCTCTATTTGTGGGGAAGGATAATTCAGTCCTAAGAAATGTCACTTTCGTTTTAGCTTGGTTAGCTTTTGAACATATCCATCATATTTGGTCTTTCACTTGGCCCTGGCTAACACTAGGTAATACCTTTTCAATCCAGCCAATCTTTATTCAATGGTATAAATTTACAGGAGTTTTAGGGGGTTCTTTTTGGGTATTAATCAGTAATCTTTCTTTTTATGAACAAATAAAAAAGGGAAAATTCAAAATAACTTCTGCTTTGATTGTGTTGGTGCCAATGGCATTATCAATAACAATGTATTTTGGAGATGATATTGTTAGCAAAAGAACGAATTGCATTAGAGTTGGAGTAATGCTCACTAATTTTTCGTCAGATGAATATGTTTCTGACTCAATAAAACTGGAATTAGTAAAGGAAGAAATACTTAAAAAAGATCCAAAGAATTTAAAATACATGTTGTTTCCAGAAACATTCTTCAAGGAAAACATATGGGCTGACGGTTTTGCTTTCAGCAAACTTTATAAGGAACTACAGAGCCTATCAAAAGCAACACACACGAAAATTATGTCAGGCTATTTCTTAAATCGTGAAGAAGAAGATGGCATCTACCAACAAGGCAATGGATTATTTAAGTTCAACCAGTATAATTCAGTGATTCAAATTGATACCTCCATTAGTATCCCTATTAAACTTAAAAAAGTATTTATCCCCATACAAGAATACACACCTAGTTACTTGCAAGTATTTGATATTCAAGGGTATACCAACTTTAAACTTTTATCGGGCAATAAAGATTATTTCAAAGATGAAGGCCAAAAAATATTTATGTCAATTTGTTATGAATCAGTTAACGGGATTTTTTTTAGTGATCGGTGGACAGACGAGAACTTAATTTTTATGATTGCAAGCGAAGCATTTTTACGTGGCAATAGCATCGCGATGCAACAGTATCAGAATATTTGCAGACTACGGGCAATAGAGTTCTCAAAATTTTTGTTTAAGTCATCCAATGCTGGCATTCGCTCGGTTAGTGACGAAAGAGGGGAAGTCGTGAATTTTAAACGAGCTTCTAAAAGTGTGGAGTTATTATCATACGTTGGGCACACCAATAACGTGAAAACATTCTATTCAACTTGGGGATGGTTAACTAATAAGTTACCAGTTTTCGTATTGGCTATTTTAATTCTTTTCATAATCTTTCTACCAGTTATTGGTAGTAAATCAAAATTTGTTGACTGAAAATAGATTTAGATTACATATTGAACTAGTTCCCATTTTTAATAGTAATTCATTTACAGAAAACATCCTTCATGGTAGTTGGGGCATTCGTTACCGAGTCACAAAGCAGCAATAATTCTGTAAGTGTTTTTTTATTACAGCTACAAGCCAGTAGCCTGTAGCTTGCGGCTTGCGGCTTTTTGAAGAACAGCTTTGTAATCAATAGGCATCACCTTTACAAAATGTTTGAAAGCAGTCTGCCAATAACTTAGAATGTGAGCCGCTATTTTGCTTTGGGTAAATTCATGATGCGATAAGATCATTTTCTTTAACAGCAACTCGTCTTCATTTTCCAATGCATCTAACAACACCATTTCCATGTTGCAGTTTTTCACGAAGGTTTTATTCACATCCCACACATAGGCAACACCACCGCTCATGCCGGCAGCAAAGTTTCTTCCGGTATCCCCTAAGATTACGACAGTACCTCCTGTCATATATTCGCAGCCATGGTCACCCACACCCTCTATCACTACTTGTACCCCAGAGTTACGCACAGCAAACCGTTCACCGGCCATTCCATTGATATAACTTTCACCGGAGGTGGCACCAAAGAAAGCAACGTTGCCTGCTATGATATTTTTTCCTGCATTATAGGTTGATTTTTTATTCGGATAGAGAATCAGCTTGCCTCCCGATAACCCCTTCCCAAAATAATCATTAGCATCACCTTCCAATTCAAAAGTTACGCCACCGGTAGTAAAAGCACCAAAGCTTTGTCCGGCTGTGCCTGTGAATTTATAATGGATTGTATCTTTTGGCAGACCCGGCCCGCCATAGATTTTTGAAATCTCATTGGAAAGCATCGCCCCCACGGCACGATCTTGATTGGAAATAGAAAAACCATCATTTACATTTTCCACATTCTTCAACGCAGCTTGTGCTTTGGCGATCAATTTCCGAT
>JABFSY010000436.1 GCA_013140395.1 Cyclobacteriaceae bacterium | reverse complement strand
TGTCAGTGGCACAACCATGCCACGGATAAAGTTAGGCGCGGATGTGGCCACGGTGGATCGCAGGTTGGTGCCGAACTGCTCTGCGGCCATCGTAACAAAAAGAGCCCAGTAACCAATGCTTACTCCTAGTAGAAAACAGGTGAGGTAAAAATTAAAGACCGAACGACCGGGTGTAAATAAATACACCAAAATCATCACAGTGGTAACGATCACATATAGGAACACGACCTTTTTCCGAGAGCGTAGTGCTTGACTAATAAATCCACTGACCAAATCGCCAACCGCTAATCCAATGTAGCTATACATCACGGCATCTCCTGCTGAAATGGTCCCATTGATATGTAGCACTTTTGCAAACTCGGGAGAAAACGTGATCAAAATGCCAATGACAAACCAAATGGGCAATCCAATAAAAACGCTCCCAACAAATTTCTTAAATCGCTTGGCATTGCTAAAAAGCTGAAAGAAATTGCCACGCTGAACGGTTTGCTCTTTCAACTTTAAAAATACACCTGATTCAAAAATACTTACGCGAGCAACCAGCAAAACAATGCCCAAGCCTCCCCCTATGAAGTAGGCTATCTGCCAGTCAAATTTTTTGGCTATAAAATTAGCGAGTACTGCCCCCATCAAACCGACAGTGGCCACCAATGTAGTGCCATATCCACGCAAGCGTGTAGGCAGCACCTCCGAAACGAGCGTAATTCCAGCACCCAACTCCCCTGCTAAGCCAATACCACCGATAAAACGAAGGACTGCATATTGATTTACCGTGGTTACAAATCCGTTCGCGATGTTGGCAAGTGAGTACAACAAGATCGAGCCAAATAGTACTGACAACCGGCCCTTCTTATCACCCATGACACCCCAAATCAATCCCCCCAGCAACAGACCTACCATCTGACTTTGTAACACAAATTCTCCTTGTGTTAGCAGTTGGTCATCAGGAACTCCAATGGATTGCAAACTCGTACGCCTGACAATGCTAAAGAGAAGCAAATCATAGATGTCCACAAAGTACCCCAGCGCGGCTACTATCACGGGGACGCTCCATAAAGGCTTCAGGCTATGTTCTTTCATTGAAAAAATTTGTTCAAAATAGCGGTTTTATCGGACATTCAATCCATCCATCATTATCAAGTTTTTGCCATTTATAAAAAACCACCCGATTTGTTGATCAATTCGATTTAATATCGAACTTAGAAACCAAACCTCATCGACATGCAAAAGATCTTTTATTTTCTCGTGTTTCTGTTTGCTACAGCCAATGTGCTTGCGCAAAAAAAGGAAACAAAAACAACACTAACCTATGATGAAAAACTATATGCTGCGCTCGAGTGGCGAAGTATCGGCCCTTACCGAGGTGGCCGTTCGGCCGCTGTAACCGGTGTGCCGGGAAAGCCAAACTTGTATTATATGGGAGCTACTGGTGGTGGCGTTTGGAAAACGAATGATGCGGGAAACACGTGGACAAATATTTCAGATGGTTTCTTTGGTAGTTCCATTGGCTCGGTAGCTGTGAGCGAATGGGACAACAACGTAATCTACGTGGGCCAAGGTGAAGGAACGGTTAGAGGCAATGTCTCTTACGGCCATGGCATGTGGAAATCAACAGACGCAGGTAAAACCTGGATCTTCATTGGATTGAAAGACTCCAAACATATACCTCGCATTCGAATTCATCCAAAAAATCCGGACATCGTTTATGCCGCTGTAATGGGTGACCTGTTCAAACCCTCCGAAGAGAGAGGCATATATAAAAGTGAGGACGGGGGAAAAAACTGGAGGCGTGTTCTTTTTGCGAATGCAAATGCTGGTGCGGTAGATCTATGTATGGATCCTAACAACCCGCGCATCTTGTATGCCTCAACATGGAGAATCAGGCGAACACCGTATAGTTTAGAAAGCGGAGGCGAAGGATCTTCCATTTACAAAAGCACGGATGGCGGTGAGACCTGGAAAAATATTTCTAGCGCAGAGGGTTTGCCGAAAGGAATCTGGGGAATCTCGGGTGTATCCGTTTCACCGGTGAATTCGAACCGGGTGTATGCAATTATTGAAAATGATAATGGAGGCGTGTATCGGACGGACGATGCAGGACAAACCTGGCGCAAGATGAATGACGATCGTAATCTTCGTCAACGGGCATGGTACTATACAAAAATTTATGCCGATACAAAAGATTTGGACATGGTATACGTGATGAACGTCTCTTACCATAAATCAAAGGATGGAGGTAAAACATTCCAGTCTTACAATGCTCCCCATGGAGATCATCATGACTTTTGGATTGCGCCAGAAGACAACCAGCGCATGGTGATTGCAGATGATGGTGGCGCCCAAGTATCATTTGATGCCGGTGAAAACTGGACTACGTATGGCAATCAGCCAACCGCGCAGTACTATCGCGTAACCACCGACAATCATTTCCCTTATCGGATTTATGGCGCACAACAAGACAACTCCACACAACGTGTTGCCCACCGCACAGATGGCTTTTCAATTGGAGATCGTGATTGGGAGCCAACAGCAGGTGGCGAGAGCGGACATATTGCAGTAGATCCCACGGATAATGATGTGGTATTTGGTGGTAGCTACGATGGTCTTTTAACAAGAAAAAATCATCGCACAGGTGAAGAGCGGGGTATCAACGCATGGCCGGATAACCCTATGGGCCATGGGGCAGAGGGAGCGAAGTACCGTTTCCAATGGAACTTTCCCATCTTTTTTTCTCCGCATGACCCTAAAAAATTATATGCCGCTTCTCAAAACTTGCATGTAAGCTACAATGCAGGAGAGAGTTGGGAGCTCGCCAGCCCAGACTTAACTAGAAATGATGCTTCTAAAATGGGTTCGTCTGGTGGACCGATCACAAAAGACAATACCTCGGTCGAATATTACTGTACGATTTTCGCAGTAGCGGAATCTCCTTACGAAAAAGATCTAATCATTTCTGGTTCCGATGATGGACTAGTCCACATCACAAGAGATGGCGGAAAAAATTGGACAAAACTTGCCGTGGCCGGGATGCCAGAGTGGACAATGATCAACAGCGTTGAATTTACACCTCACGAAAAAGGCGCGGCTTATGTGGCTGCGACAAGTTATAAATCGGGTGACTATCGCCCACTTCTTTTCAAAACAAAAGACTATGGTAAAACGTGGACAAAAATTACCGATGGCATCGATCCTACTCATTTCACACGCGTAGTAAGAGCGGACCAAAAACGTTCCGGTTTGTTGTATGCCGGCACTGAATTTGGAATGTATATTTCATTTGACGATGGTGCAAGCTGGAAACCTTTTCAGCTGAACTTGCCGATTGTTCCGATCAACGACCTTACTATCAAAAACGACAATCTCATTGCAGCCACGCAAGGAAGAAGCTTCTGGCTGATCGATGACCTTACTCCATTGCACCAGTTGAATGAGACCGTTAGTAAGGCTGATGTGCATCTCTACAAACCAATGCCAAGTTACCGAATGAATGGTGGCCAAGCCGGACGAAGAGGGCAGCCTAAAACAGAAGGCGTGAATCACCCCAACGGTGTGATGATTCATTACTTCATCAAAGACACCACCAAAGCAGTGGCGTCATTGGAGATTTTGGAGAATAATGGCAAACTGATCAAAAAATTCGCCACAAAACCTGACAAAAAAGCAAAAGAAAAAGAAGACGAACTGAAGCTGAAGCCGGGCATGAACCGTCAGGTTTGGAATATGCGCTATGCAGATGCTGAAGGATTTGATGGAATTATTATGTGGGCTGCATCACTCACCGGACCCAAAGCGATGCCGGGTACTTATAAAGCTCGCTTGACTGTCAATGGAAAAGTGATGGAGACCGAATTTGAAATTGTAAAAGACCCGCGCACTAGTGGCACTCTGACAGATATCAAAGCGCAGTTCGATTTCTCTATCGCGGTTCGCGACAAACTCTCCGAAACAAACAAAGCCGTTAAAAAAATTCGTACAGCTCGCGAACAAATCAATCGCGTAACAGAGCCGATGAAAGGCAAAGAGGAGATGAAAGATGTCAACGATATGGCAAAATCAATTTTAGACGACATGAAGAAAATTGAAGAAACGCTTTATCAAACCAAGAACAAGAGCGGGCAAGATCCGCTGAACTACCCTGTGCGACTGAATAACAAACTGGGTGCTCTTGGGTCAGAAGTTGATGGCAGCGACTTTAGGCCGACCGAGCAAGTAAAAGCGGTCTATAAAGAAATCACAGAGAAAATTGATGAACAGCTAAATTTACTTAATAAAGTAATGACAGATAAGGTGCCTAAGTTCAACGATCTCGTTAAACAAAAACAGGTGAACGCGATTTCGATCGGTGACATCATGTAGTAGCCAATTTTCTACTTAAAAAAAGCCTCCAGCAGTGGG
>JABFSY010000079.1 GCA_013140395.1 Cyclobacteriaceae bacterium | reverse complement strand
TCGAACAGCCATACTTACAGAAAAAGTATATAGCGACATTCTTAATTTATCTTATTCGCGCAAGTACACACTGTCAGGCCCAGGGGGCCAGAAATTAGTTGATGCCTACATTACAAGTAACGTAACGTTAGACATGCCGGGCATACATGGCGAGGGGCACTCACTGCTTGTATTAGACGAAGACTATCTGGAGTTGAAGAATTCTATGGGTACAGAAGTGCATGGGATATTGGGCTACGAGTTATTCAGTCGGTTTGTAGTAAAAGTCGACTACTCGAACAAGCGACTTACATTAATGCTCCCCGGTGGATTTCATCCCAGAAAAAAATATGATGTAATTCCAATTACCGTTGAGGATACGAAACCTTTCGTACAGGCAAAAGTGCAAATCAGTGATACAACAACAATCAATGGAAAGTTTCTCGTTGATTCCGGGGCAAGCCATGGGCTACTTTTAGAAACATTATCTGATCCGCGCATCGTAGTGCCAACCAAAAATATTGATGCAATTCTGGGAAGAGGGATTGGAGGAGTCTTGAGAGGCAAGATTGCACGAATTCGGTCCTTCACGTTAGGAAAAAGTAAAACGACTGACCTCATCACTCATTTTCCGGACGACTATGCCTACAGCGACTCGCTGCGAAAAGGAAGGTTTACATTTAGAAACGGCTCGATCGGTGGGGAAATACTAAGCCGCTTTACGGTTATTTTCGATTTCCCAAATGAAAAGTTGTATCTGAAAAAGAATAGTTCTTTCAAAAAGAAATATTACTACAATCTCAGCGGCTTGACCATACGAGCCACCGGTATTCGACTGCAGACCTACGAAATCTCAGATGTGCGTGACAA
Source organism: Cyclobacteriaceae bacterium (assembly GCA_013140395.1). Taxonomy (GTDB): domain Bacteria; phylum Bacteroidota; class Bacteroidia; order Cytophagales; family Cyclobacteriaceae; genus ELB16-189. The sequence goes on along the minus strand of JABFSY010000079.1, from coordinate 3,561 downwards.
CACTAACGCACAAAGAGCAGGGCTGCTGCGAGGCGATGAAATTGTCGCCATCAATGGAGTGTCTGTCATTGGCTATGAGCTGAACCATATCAATGACTTTTTGAATTCAAAACCCGGCAAAAAGATACGCGTTGAGGTGAAACGTAAAGGTGAAAAAATTAAAAAAGCCTTTGTGCTGGAAAGTCAGATTTAGAAACGACTGGTCAATACAGTTTCAGTTTTCCTTTTCTCCGTTGATAGGCCTGCTGCAAAAAGATTTGTGCCTTTGAGTAGGTTTCCGAATTATTAAGCGCACGATACAAAAGCTCACCGGTCAGATTTGCCTTCAACAAATAATTGAAGGTGCCCTCGCAGATGGTGTCTTCGTAATTCGAGTTTTTTAGGATTGTAATAGGGATATCTTTCGTAGCTCTTCTGCGCGAGAATGAATTGACAGAGCGAGCTAATTCTTCCTTTCCAATATTATCGTCAATAACAATGTAGCGGGGCGTAAACGTGGCAAGGCACTGTAAACTGCTCTTTACATCAAATGCGATTTTTGTAATAAACTCTTTCTCCTTTAGTTGTTTCAGTCGGTCTAGAATATGGCTCAATTCAATGGGATTGTTGCCAACCATCAAAACTGGAATAGAGTTATTATTTCCTACTGCAAGCATAGCCAACTTGTTAACGACTAATGAATCATTATGTTTGCTCAATCGTAACCCGAATGATTGCTGAAATTTCATTGTGTTTAACGGTATTTTGATTAAAAGGAGAAAGCGACAAAAAGATTCAACAAAATTGAAAAAAGTAGTCATTATTGGCGGAGGACTTGCTGGCCTGGTAGCTGCAAATTATCTGGCGCAGCTGCAGGTGCCTGTTGTTCTGATAGAGCGAAAGGAATACCCTTTTCATAGAGTCTGTGGAGAGTATATTTCCAACGAAACAATCCCCTTTCTTAAATCCCTGCAATTGTTTCCTGAAGAATTCAATCCGCCAGCTATCAGTCAGCTCCAACTTACTTCTGTTAATGGTCGATCTGCGACTTTGGAACTAGACTTGGGTGGTTTCGGTATCAGCCGATTTATGTTTGATGAGTTTCTCTACGAAAAAGCAAAAAAGCGTGGTGTTATTTTTCATTTGAATACCGAAGTAGAGAGTGTAACCTACTCAAAAGAAAAATTCGAAGTAAAAACAAAAGATCACTTGTTGGAGGCAGACGTGGTTATTGGCTCATTTGGCAAAAGATCAAAATTGGACGTTTCACTTAAGCGCAGTTTCATACAGAAGCGTTCTCCCTATGTGGGCGTTAAGTACCACATTCGCACGCAGCATCCCGATGGCGTAATTGCACTACACAATTTTAAGGACGGTTACTGCGGAATAAGCAATATTGAAGATGGCAAAAGTTGCCTTTGTTATCTTACCCATCGCGACAATGTCAGAAAATTTGGGACCATCAAAACGATGGAAGAAGCGGTACTTTACAAAAATCCCTTTTTGAAATCAATTTTTACTAGCGCTGAGTTTCTTTTTGATAAGCCCGAGGCGATCAATGAAATATCATTCGAAACTAAAAGCCCGGTAGAAAATCATATCTTAATGAGTGGCGATGCGGCAGGCATGATTACGCCATTGTGTGGCAATGGTATGGCTTTGGCCATTCACTCCGCAAAAATTGTGAGTGAGTTAGTAAGCGCCTTTAGTAAAAATGAAATTTCCAGAGAGCAGCTTGAAAACACCTATGCGGATAAATGGAATTCTCTTTTCGCCAGCCGCCTTTGGGCTGGGCGCCAAATCCAAAATTTGTTTGGCAGCGAGTGGGCTCCTAATGTGGCGGTGAATCTGGCGCGGCATGTCAAACCAATTGCCGGCTTTTTAGTAAAAAAGACGCACGGGGCGCCTTTTTGAATTTAACTGTACCCAGGACGGGACTTGAACCCGTACAGATATTACTATCCACAGGATTTTAAGTCCTGCGTGTCTACCAATTCCACCACCCGGGCAGGGTTTTCTTTTGTTGTTCTTTAGTCGTTGTTGGTTACTCGAACTAAACTAAAAAAGTGTGAGTCTTCCCACACTTTTTTAGCGATTAACCATCATCGAATAACGATTAACCAATAATTGAGCGGGAAACGAGACTCGAACTCGCGACCCCGACCTTGGCAAGGTCGTGCTCTACCAACTGAGCTACTCCCGCTTATTTAATTCAAAATTCAAGATTTAAAATTCAAAATTCTCTGTATTTCACCCTTTTGAATCTTGAATTATGAACTTTGAATATCAAAAGGGACTGCAAATTTAAGCCTGAATACTAAATTTCCAAATCAGCTCGCCTTTAGGGATGCTTTCTTTCTATTGTTTGGCCGAACTTTTCCCAATTGAATGCTTGTGATTGACCCTTGGGAATCGACAACGATTTAAAATCTGCTGATTTAATGGCCTTTCCCTGGTAAAGAATTTGACCTACATGGTGGGGATAGTGCGCCAGCTGCCGTTGGATTGCTTCAAGAACGGTATGGCCTTCATTTCTAATGTAAATAACCTTCAACAAGTCATCTGGTTTTAGAGATTTGAGGGCATCGAACAAACATCGCCAACCTTTTTCCCATGCTTCCATCAAAGCTAACCTGTTTGGATACCCTTGTTCAAATTCAGCCTCGCGATTGCGCCATTCTTTTTCACCGTCACTTACCATAAAATCGGTCCACCTAGACAGCATATTGCCGCTTAAATGGTGGACGATTTGCGCAATGCTGTTACTTGATTCATTGGGCTTGCTGTTTAGGTCTGCATCGGAAAGCTGATCCATTGCACCCTCGCCCAGCTTTTTGTAATACTCAAAAAACTTAATGGTGCTATTTAAAAATTGTTGTTCGATCATGTTTTTATTCTATTCGTTAGAATCTAACGATAGGCAACAAAAAAAGATTTTCGACATTAAACCAATTGATACCTTTCACCTCTAATCGAACTAAAACAATTACGTTATGAAAACAATTATTAGTTGTGTGTTAATTTTAGTTGTGGCTTTGACCACCGATGCCCAGGTGAAACGAAAAGGCGCGCAGGCCAGAGAGGGTAAATTGAATGGGCAAACGATAGAAGCCAGCCAGGTGCCAGATGCAGTTAAGAGTGCCTTTGCAGCAATAGGTCCAACTGCTACCCGTTGGGAAAAGCACGAGGCCAAGGGCAAGTCTGCCAAGTCATTTGTAAAATATGTGGCGGTTTATACACAAGATGGCATGCGTGGCCGCGCCCGTTTCCGGGAAGATGGTACTGCTATGAGTTCATCCAAATACATGAAGGCTGAGCAACTGCCGGCTGGCATCAAATCGGCCGCAGAAGCAAAAATTCAAGGACAGAAAGTGATGGGTGGCGAAGAGCTCAAAACAAAAAAGGGAGAAATATATTATCGGGTATTCTCCAGAGGCGGTGGCTCGCGAACCGTATCCGTGTTTGATGCCAACGGCCAGCCGGTCACGAAAGATAAAATGCCTAATGATTTGAACGAATCAGAGGGAGAAGATGACGGAGACGGCAACTAATCTGCCGGATAGTTAATACCCACGATAACAC
>JABFSY010000130.1 GCA_013140395.1 Cyclobacteriaceae bacterium | reverse complement strand
GGGTTGTATTCACGAAAATCAACCTCGCATTGACCACATGGACGAAAGCAAATAACCATAGTCCACTTCCAACTATCACGCATGATAAGGCCGAAGTGTTAAATAGCTTCTCACCAGTGGGTTTTGTAGGCACCACCTCATCTGTAGCCCACTTCCCTCCTACTGCCCAATAAAAGTGTAGTGCTCCCAGTAAAAAAAATACAACAGAGTTTACGGTAGCCAATGCAGTCATGACCTAATTCAATTTTGCCTTCTCTGCTAAAAGAACTCGCACTTGATTCTCTAACGCCATTGCCTTTGGAAAAAGAATTTCATTCTCGATATGCGCATGCATTTGAAGACTTTTCTCAAAGTTGATAAGCTCTGTATAAATCACTTTGATGTGAAGAGGTGCATCTGGTGTAAGGTGATAGTCCTTCGTAATCTTACGAATGCCCTCCATCTCATCATCGTGTGACTCATGCTCGATCGAACAATTCTGTAAGGAAAATTTTTCCATCTGTTGATAAAGTCGAGAAGGGTTATATCTTCCTATTGAAGCCCTTTCCAACATTTTGATGTATTTGAAAAGAGTGTCTTCCTCTTCATAAATATGATGAATGAAATCCTCCAGAAAAAGTGGGTAAAGTGTTTTTAGATCCTTCTCAACGGAAAGATAATCAGGGTGCTCGGCCTTAAAATTTTCGACTAACTTCCCAATGTAGGGTAGCTGATGTTTCACAAACAAAAAGTGGGCATGTTTTAGATACTCAATGATCAAATCGATCGGATACGAAAAAAGCGGAATATCCTCATCTTGAAAATTGCTGCGAGGCGATTCCAACTCGCGCACCAATTGATCGACCTTCAATCCGCGCAACTTACATACTTGTTCTAATGTATGTTCAGCGTATTCATAAAACCGGATGCCGAAATAAAAAAGCACTTGTGCCATTTCATTATCCTGCTCCACCAGCTCCGATATCCGCCTATGCCGCAACAATTGCTTGTCCATGAGGTGCTAAAGATAAAGACCCCTGAGGTTTAGACAAAGAAATGGCCACAGAATGGCTATAAATTCCGCTCGATTTCTTTATGCGTAAGCATTTTTAACGATTTTTGCCATAGAACTTTCAGCAGTATACCTGCGTTTAAAGGCCACAAGTCTATTTCTTGCATATGAGTGAAAATAAAAATTCCAATTATCAGATTAGTTTACCCCTGATTCTGTGTATCGGCCTGGCAGCTGGTGTGCTAATCGGGGCCGGCCTGACCTCAAAATCGGGTGGAAGCGAAGTCAATCAGGATATACAGAAACTGAGGGAAGTACTTACACTCGTCAAAAAAGAGTACGTAGACGAAACAAAAACAGAAGGCCTTGTGGAAGATGCGATCGCCCACCTACTTGGCCAACTGGATCCTCATTCGGCCTATATATCTGCAAAAGACCGGATCTCTGCCAACGAAGATTTGAAAGGGAATTTTGAAGGCATAGGAATCGAATTCAACATCTTTCATGACACCCTTACTGTCATTACTACCTTGAGTGGTGGACCATCGGAAGCAGTGGGCTTACGATCGGGAGATAAAATCATCAAAGTAGACGACAAAGTCATTGCAAGCACGAAACTGACCAACCTAGATGTACAACGGTACTTGAAAGGCCCAAAGGGCAGTGAAGTAAAAATTGAAGTGCTTCGAAAGAATAAAAAAGAGCCCATTACTTTCACCATCATTCGCGATAAAATTCCTCAATTCTCTTTGGATGCATCGTACATGGTGGATCAAGAGATCGGGTATATTAAAATCAGTCGTTTTTCACAGACCACTTACGATGAGATGATGGAAGCGATGGTTAAGTTAAAAAAAGAGGGAATGAAAAAATTAGTGCTCGACTTGCAAGGCAATCCGGGTGGCTATATGGATCAGGCTATATCTGTAGCTGATGAGTTTCTGCCTGCGGGCGAAAAAATAGTTTTTACTAAAGGTCAGGAAACCAAATACAACGAAAACGCAATGGCTACTGAAAAGGGTGACTTTGAAAAAGGTGATTTAATTGTTCTGGTAAATGAAGGCAGTGCTTCCGCCTCTGAAATCGTTAGTGGTGCGCTTCAAGATAATGATAGAGCGTTGGTGGTTGGACGCAGGTCTTTTGGCAAAGGATTAGTGCAGCGACCCTTTGACCTGAATGATGGTTCGGAAGTACGACTCACTATTTCACGTTACTACACCCCAAGCGGCCGCTCGATTCAAAAGCCTTACGAGAACTCAGAGGACTATGACAAGGATATTACCAAGCGCTACAAAAATGGAGAGTTCTTCACAGCAGACAGTGTAAAGTTCAACGATTCACTGAAGTATAAAACACTCAATGGCAGAACCGTTTATGGTGGTGGTGGCATTATGCCCGACTACTTTGTTCCACTCGACACCACACTGACTAGCCGTTACTTCAATGAACTTTCCTATGCCAATGTACTGCGTGAATACGCCTTTAACTATGGGGATCAAAATGGCAAGGCGCTAGAGCAAAAAGGGTACAAAGACTACCTGCAAAATTTTGAAGTTGGCGATGTAATGTTAAATCAAGTAGTGGAGTTGGGTAAGAAAAATAACATCAAACCCGACCTGAAAGACCTGAACGTAAACAAAAAACTTTTTCAGGTTTATTTGAAAGCTGAAATTGCCAGAAAGATATGGGGTAATACTGCATTCTATCCCATCTTCAACGAAACCAACGAAGTGCTCCAGCAGGCCATCAAACTGTTTGATCGGATTCCTGATTTGAATAAGGGAAAAATGTGATCTCGAAGTGCGAGTTGAGATGTTAGAAGTTCGAATTTCGAGTTTCCAACTTCGATATAAAATCTGTAGTTTCGTTAAGTTAATGCTAAAACGACATGTACTACCACCGCCTCGGAAACATTCCACCCAAACGCCACACTCAATTTCGCCAACCCGATGGGAGTTTGTATAAAGAAGAGTTAGTAAGCTCTGAGGGATTTTCTGGTATCTACTCCAACTTATACCATGTTTATCCGCCCACGCGAATAAAAAAAGTAAATCCGCCCGAAAAATACGGTGCAAAACGGGTAGAGAATTATGAACTGAAGCAAACGCATTTAAATACCTCCAAAGTAACTACCACTGGCGAAGATTATTTGGCGGCCCGCAAAGTGCTGATGATGAATAACGATTGTTCCATCTCTATTTGTTCACCAAGAAAAAGGAAGATGGATTACTTCTACAAAAACGCGGAAGGCGATGAAGTGCTCTACGTACACGATGGGAAGGGAACTCTCACATCACCTTACGGAAAATTGGACTTGCGTCAAGGAGATTATATTGTGATCCCTCGCACTGTCATATACAAACTTGAATTTGAAGAAGGTCCTCTTCGCTTACTAATCATTGAATCCGCAGCACCTATTGAAACAGTAAAACGCTACCGCAATGACCTTGGTCAATTGCTTGAGCACTCGCCTTATTGTGAACGAGACATTCGTGCACCTTATGATTTGATCACCGATAAAAGTCAAGGGGAATTTTTAGTAAAGATTAAGAAGGAAGGATTTCTCCACAACTACGTTTATGATTATAGTCCGCTGGATGTCATTGGTTGGGATGGATTTTTGTGGCCCTATGCTTTTTCCATTCACGATTTTGAACCAATCACCGGTCGTATTCATCAACCACCACCGGTACATCAAACTTTTCAGGCACGCAATTTTGTGATTTGTTCATTCGTCCCTCGCCTGTTCGACTATCATCCCTTGGCAATTCCTGCTCCTTACAATCACAGCAATATTGATAGCGATGAAGTGCTGTATTATACAGAGGGGAATTTTATGAGCCGAAGAGGCATTGATCGGGGTTCGTTTACATTGCACCCTGGAGGGTTACCACATGGCCCACATCCTGGCACTGTAGAAAAAAGCATTGGCGCTAAAGAAACACATGAGTTAGCGGTGATGATCGATACATTTCATCCACTACATCTAACGGATCAATCACTGGAGTTTTTAGACAAAAATTATCCAATGAGTTGGACTGACAACACAGAAGGTGGATTTCATGAAGTGAATACACCGTAACAATTCACATTTTTAATAAAATCAAATGATCCCAACCAAAGCTTACGCAGCCTTCAGTGCTACCACGCCACTCGCTCCATTTCAATTCGATCGTAGAGAACTGCGGCCTGATGATGTGCAGATTGAAATTTTGTATTGTGGCGTTTGTCACAGCGATTTGCATCAGGCGCGCAACGAGTGGGGAAATGCGATGTACCCCATGGTGCCGGGCCACGAAATTGTGGGTAAAGTAGCGAAGGTAGGCGCAAACGTAAAAAATTTCAAAGTAGGTGAGTTGGCCGGTGTTGGGGTGATGGTGGACTCTTGCCGCACCTGCAAAAATTGTCAAGCGGGACTGGAGCAGTAT
>JABFSY010000523.1 GCA_013140395.1 Cyclobacteriaceae bacterium | reverse complement strand
TGCAACGGCTTGGGACAAATCGAAGAGATCACCGAAGCATCTGTGATACCCGATAAGAAGTTGAGTATAAGTCGGGGTGGCATTTTACCACTTGGAGAATACCGCGACATCTGGATTTTTAAAAAAATCGAAGCAATTTTAAAACGATATAAACTCACGCTTACTACTCCTATCAAGGATATCCCCAAAGAAGCACTTCACGTTTTATTGTATGGTGATGAGATGCCGGTGGCAGTTGCGTCAGTCAAGTACCCAGGCACAGAGTGGAACACCCAATTTGAGGGCATTGTCAACTTTCTTCAAAAGCAAAAAGAGGAAGGCTCTGAATCGATCAAAAAATGGGTAGATGATTTTACGATCACCAAGATTTGTCCGGAATGCCATGGCGCACGATTGAAAAAGGAGTCGCTGCACTTTAAAATAGACAACAAGAACATTGCAGAGCTGGCCCACCTTAATATCGATGTACTTAAGAAATGGTTTGATGGGCTGGAGAATCGCATAAGCGATAAACAAAACCAGATTGCGGTAGAAGTATTGAAAGAAATCAGAAAGCGAATAGGTTTCTTATTAGACGTAGGTCTGGACTATTTGAATTTGAACCGACCACTCCGAACATTGAGTGGTGGTGAAGCACAACGCATTCGTTTGGCCACACAGATAGGCACTCAATTAGTGGGCGTGCTCTATATATTAGATGAGCCCAGCATTGGGTTGCATGCACGCGACAATGCCAAGTTGATAAAGGCGTTGAAGGACCTTCGTGATTTAGGCAACTCAGTCATTGTAGTAGAGCATGACAAAGAAATGATGCTCGAGGCAGATTATATCATTGATGTTGGTCCCGGTGCGGGAAGACATGGCGGCCATATTGTGGCAGAAGGAGACCCGCAGACGTTCTTAAAAATAGACAGCACGACAGCGAAGTACTTGAGTGGGAAGATGGGTATTACCTATTCAAAAGAACGCAGAAAAGGAAGTGGCGAGAGTCTATCGTTGTTGGGTGCTACCGGCAACAACCTAAAAAATGTTGACCTACACTTAGCACTTGGCACATTCATTTGCATCACAGGTGTTTCCGGCAGCGGAAAGTCAACACTCATTCACGATACACTCTTCCCAATTTTAAATCAGTTTTTCTTTAACTCGCGGCAAGAGCCATTGCCGTATAAAAAAATAGATGGCTTGAAGCTGGTTGATAAAGTGATTGAAGTAGATCAGTCTCCGATCGGTAGAACCCCGCGATCGAACCCTGCCACCTACACGGGGGTGTTTACAGAAATCAGAGACCTGTTTGCAAATATGCCCGAGGCAAAAATAAGAGGGTATAAAACGGGGCGCTTTTCGTTCAACGTAAAAGGCGGGCGCTGCGAAACCTGCGAAGGTGCCGGCTTGCGGTTGATCGAAATGGAATTTTTGCCGGATGTGTATGTACCCTGCGAAACATGCAAAGGAAAACGCTACAATCGCGAGACGCTGGAAGTTAGATTCAAGGGCAAGTCTATCAGCGATGTACTTGACATGACGGTGGAGGAGGCCATTACTTTCTTTGATAAGCTTCCCCGCATCTTGCGAAAAATACAAACCCTGGGCGAAGTAGGTCTGGGCTATATTTCATTGGGTCAACATGCCACCACTCTATCAGGCGGGGAAGCACAACGAGTCAAATTGGCAACCGAACTTTCGAAGCGTGACACAGGTAAGACACTCTATATATTGGATGAGCCTACCACCGGTCTTCATTTCCAAGACATCAGCCATCTACTAGATGTGTTGCAAAAATTAGTCGACAAGGGAAACACGGTATTGGTTATTGAACATAATATGGACGTGATCAAATCAGCAGATCATATTATTGACTTAGGGCCAGAGGGTGGAGCCAAAGGAGGGATGATCATTGCAAAAGGCACACCCGAAGAGGTTTCCAAAAATCCAGCGAGCTACACAGGTAGGTTCTTGAAGGCGGAATTAAACTGAATTAGTGCCGCTAACATAACTCCCCTTCTTTTCACCCGTTCCTATTTCTACTTTTGCTTTCCATGGTCATCAACAAACAGCGTTGGTATTGGATAATGCAACTCAGTGGTTGGGCTCTTTTTGCCGGACTTCAAATAGTGGCGGCAATCTTGGCCTCTGGCAAGGAGGGTGTTCAGAACCCGCGAGTTATTTTCTTATTGTATGAGTCATTGTTCTGTTTGGGTATTTCTCATCTCTTTCGAAACATCATTATTAATTGGAAGTGGCTGAGTCTTGGCTTCTCGCAATTGATTCCGCGCGTTTTGTTATCGGTATTTTTGCTCGGCATTGCCATGTACGTTCTGCGAGTTCCGGTTTCTATTGCCTTGGGTATGTTCAAGAAAGAAGTGGTTTTCGATCCTTTTACGTTTCTAAGCGGCACGTTTTTTTACGCTATCATTTTTTTCCTCTGGGCTACATTCTACTTCATTTACACGTACGTGGAGCGTTACAACACTTCGCTCAAGTACGAAGCATCGGTGAAGGAGATTGAATTGAGTAATTTAAAGGCACAGCTTAATCCCCATTTTATTTTTAATGCGCTAAATAGTATTCGGGCGTTGGTAGATGAGAACCCCGAGAAGTCAAAGCAAGCCATCAATCAGCTGTCGAATATTCTAAGAAACTCTCTTTCGCGCGACAAAGGACTTACCCGATTTGAGGATGAGCTCAAGATGGTGAAAGACTACCTCGGTTTAGAAGGCATTCGTTTTGAAGAGCGGCTGCAAGTCGAGTACCAGATTGCCAATGGTTCCAACGATTTTTTGGTTCCTCCGTTAATGATACAAACACTTGTCGAAAATGGCGTAAAGCATGGAATTTCAAAACTTACCAAGGGTGGGTTGATACAACTTACAACACAACTCCAAGAAGACGAACTGAAAATACGCATTCGAAGTAGTGGTCACTATAATAATAGTATTGAGAGCAGTCCCGGGTTGGGATTGGCAAATACCGCGCAGCGATTGAAACTGTTATATGGAGATGCTGCCCACTTCGAAATCACCAATGAAAAAGATAATTTTGTATTAACTGAGTTAACTATTCCACACTTACGAAATCCTAAAAAATGAAGGCACTGATAATTGATGATGAACGCCTGGCGCGCAAAGAGCTGATGACTTTGCTGGAAGCGCACCCATCTATTGAAATAGCTGGGGAGGCCATGAATGCCGATGAGGCCGAAAAACTAATCGAAGAGCTGAATCCAGATTTGCTGTTCCTCGATATTCAGATGCCGGGTCGCACCGGGTTTCAGTTGCTAGAGTCTTTGGATTCGGCTCCCATGGTTGTGTTCACCACCGCCTACGACCAACATGCCATCAAGGCATTTGAAGTCAATGCCTTAGACTACTTGTTAAAGCCAATCATCGCTGAACGATTGAGCGAAGCGGTGCACAAAGTAATGGAAAAGGAACGAGTGAAGGCGGGGCGAAGTGGAGAGAAAAAACTAGGACTAGAGGATCAGGTGTTTGTAAAAGATGGAGAACGTTGTTGGTTCGTGACGCTTGCCAATGTTCGAATGTTCGAATCGGACGGCAACTACATCAAGGTTTACTTTGATGCCAATCGCCCGATGATTCATAAATCGTTGAATGCGCTGGATGAGAAATTAGATGAACGCGCCTTTTTTCGGGCTAGCCGAAAACACATCGTCAATTTAAGCTGGGTAGAAGGAATTGAACCTTGGTTTAACGGAGGGTTGATGGTGAAGCTTCGCGGTGGCGACAAAGTGGAGGTGAGCAGAAGACAAGCTGCTAAGTTCAAGGATATGATGTCACTTTAGTTTTTGCGAAGGCGAATCAACACACCCACAAGTTAATTCTTCACTTCAAAACCAACTCGATCAACTCTTTTTCTACACTCCAGTCTTTAGCCAGTTTTAACATGGCTGTGGCTTCCATTTCCGTAACATATCCTTTCAGGTTATTGGCCTGCCATACCATATTGATGAGCTCCACTCTCTTCTCTTTCGTGTAGTCTCCAATAATTTCATTCAGATAAATTCGAGCACGGTCAAAAGAAGTAAGATAGTCTTTAGCGATAAAGTCAAGCCCCCATTTTAGTTCGTCAGTTGCTTCCATTCTTTCTGCCGTTTCATCCAAATCAATACGCTCGAGCTCATCCAACCCGTGGTAATGATAGATCACTGCCTTCAACAGCATAAATACCCGCTTCTCCTCTACTGTCATGGCAGAAAATTAGCGAATCTATTTTGATTTCGATTTCTTTTTTTTTGCACTAAGCGAAAAGATCAATGGCGATCTGATCGGCTAACAACTTACCTTTTGGTGTTAGGGTCACCACGTGGTCCTTCACTACGGCAAGATTTAGGTCAATTGTTTTGTGAAGGGCCGGAGAGTTCTCCAGCGAGTATTCGAAATTCGATTTCAAATACATCAAGTCGCAA
>JABFSY010000042.1 GCA_013140395.1 Cyclobacteriaceae bacterium | reverse complement strand
CCCCTTTTTGGACGTAATACCCAATGTTTGGCGCGGGTGGGGTTTGGCTCTTGCCATTGCTTTGGTGTCGCGGTGGCATGTGTGGCAATGGTAAGTGCCAAAAGCGTGGGCGAGAATCTTTTTAGGTTGCCGTGCGGTGGGCATTGATAGACGAGTCTTTGTTCGGCAGCCGAGTCCAGTCCCAGTTCTGTTTTTCTTTTTTTAAAGTCCCACGTTGTCTAAGGAAACGATTAGTTGTCCCCGTGGAGAAGCTTGATAGGTGGGATGTCGAACGTTATTTTATTGTCGTGGAGAATTTGTCGGGTTACACGGAAGGGCATTGTTGCTAACGCCTAGCTATGAGCAGTTGCTTTGGCCTTTAAAAATAGATTAATAAAGCAATTGCTCATAGCTTTTGTTAGCAACAGTGCCCTTCTTCCATTGTATTTTTTGGTCGGTCGTTAAGTTGTCGGTAAGGTGTCACGGAGTCGAATGGATTGTCACGGAACATGGTTGTCGGTTTACGTTTTGTTTTTCCATTGTCCACGGGTCACTCTATATATAGTGTACGAGCGCGGGGGGCAACCTTGGAGAATCTTTCGGTTTACAAGTACTAATCTGTCCAGTATTGGTGGGTGGGGGCGGCACTCTTGGCAAAGGCTTTGGATTGTGCGGTTGGAGGTGTGGCCTTTGGCAAGTGTGGTGCCTGGGTCGGCTCCACTGTCGGGTTAGATATGCCTAATTTGGAGCAAATTCTATGTTCTGTCGGGAGAACCTAAGTCGTGGGTGCGAGAATTCTAAAAATGGTCGCTGGAATACTACTCGCGGATGCCTACTTTCTTCTCGCGGAAACAAGAATTCTTTTCACGGACGCAAACTTTGAAGTCACAGGAACAAGAACACTACTCACAGTCGCAAGAATACTTCTCGCAGAAGCTCCAATTCTAAAGTAGGTCAGGAGATTTCTAAATCATCCTGCCTACTTTATGAATCAGGTCGCTTACTTCTTACTCAGCGGTTGATCTTGTAAACTTCGATCCGCTTACTTGCTTGTACTGAGGGCTGGTCGCGCCAAACAGAGACTTATTATGCTGTTTTACGTCACATTAATTTTTATTTGCCAGCTAAGTATTTCTCTGGGTTTTCAAGAAAATATTCCTTGCACCCTTCACTGCAAAAGCCATATTGCTTTCCTTTGTGCATTACCGTGATGGTAGTTCCTTTTGGTACTTTCATTTTGCAAAAAGGATCGATCGATTCTTCTTTTAAAACACCTGCATTTGGACCTCCCTCTTTTTTATTCATCTCTTTTTTAACTGGAACGATTTTCTTAGCGGGTGCTTTTTGAAATATTCTTTCACTTCCAATAACCAGCCCGGCATCCGGGTTCCATTTGTCATATTCAATATTCCGAGCCACTCTCAAGGCTTCATCTTTTCCAACCATTTTGGAAATGAGATGCAAGGCTCCATCAAGTCCAGCAGAAACGCCCGCTGTGGTAAGTACCTTACCATCTTCTACGAATCGTTTACCTTCCACTACGGTAGCCTTTGGAGTAATCGTTTGTAGGTTCTTGGTTGCCCCCCAATGCGTGGTTACTGAATGACCATCCAAGATTCCCGCTTTAGATAAGAAGGCAGCCCCTGTGCAAACCGACATGGTATAGCTTGTGCCATTGTGAATTTCAAGTATCCATTTGATAACCGTTGAATCGTTATACACTGGCATCAACCCCTCCATATTGGCTCCCGGAAAAACAATTATGTCAGGCTGTGGACAGGTGGCAATCGAGTAATTCGGAATAAATTGTATGTTTTTATTCATAGCTACAATAGTCTCAATTTTTGGAGCTACGGTAAAAACATCAAAACTTTCGGTGTTACTAAATACTTCAAGTGGTCCTGCAAAGTCGAGTAATTCAACGCCCTGATAGATGAACACTGCAACTTTATGTTTCTTTATTATTGGTTGCTGTGCATGTAATGATAAATTATGGCAAACAAGAAATGACACAAATAGTAGAGTGGATAATATGATGTGGTTTTTTTTATTTTTCATTGTTTTAAATTTAGAATTGATGTACTCAATGGTTCGTTCATTTTATTGCTTTGATCCTTTTGAAAGAATTTTTTCTTGCGCCACCAAAGCGCAAAACCAGTAATACTTAAAATAGCTGGTGCGAATCCAAAAATTGTCCAGAGGATTTTACCTGCTAGGCCTAGTGCCCAACCTGTATGTAAGAGACTGAAGTTAATATTGTCGAATTTTTCCGTTGCTTTAAGATCAGTCCAAGCCTTGTCATATTTCTCTTTAAATGTGCCATCAATTTTGAAACTCACTGAGGCATAATTGTCAACATCCCAAAAAAGTTTTTGATCGGTAAGTCCGGAGATGGTGATTACCTCGGTAGTGTCGTGCATCACCCCAATTGAACTGGGAATCATCCCAGGGACAAGTACCTTTGACTTTGCTAGGAGGGAATCCAATGATACTTCTATTTTAGGCGATACCGTCTGCATGTGCTTAGGTGGCCAATTTTCTTTCCACCATGAGGGTGTAAATAGAACATAATACATATAGAACCCTGATCCAAAAATGAAGATGTTAACTATCAATGACCAAGTGCCGATCACGCGGTGCAAATCAGAGGATGCCGTGCGCCAATTCTTGAATTTGATCTTTACCTGAAAGAACAGAACCTTGAAAATGAATTTGCGATAGAATATAAGCCCGGTGATCAAACTCAGTAAAACAGCAATTGACATTAACCCAACTATGAAAGCACCTCCTGTTCCTAAACGCAATGAAGCATGCAAACTGTCGAGCCATGCTATGATGTTGCCGGAAAAACTTCCGTCAGTTCGAAAGATTATTTTACCGGAATAGGGATCGATATAGTCGTTATGATACCGTCCGTTTTCAAACAAGTTCATTGGTTGCTCATCTAAACCCACTATGCTATATGCATTTTCAGGATGCTTCGGATCGGAATTGATTCCAATGAAAGGGGAATCAGGATATTCTTTCTTAGCTATATCGTAGAGCTGATTGTAGGAAAGTTTTGTTCCATCATTGTTAGTGATCCGGATTCTATCTCCATACAAAAACTGGTGTAGTTCCTGATAGAACACAATACTGGCACCGCCTATGGAAATGAGAAGAAAGATAACTCCTAACAATAACCCAAGCCAACTGTGGATGGCAAACAACTTTCTATTTATGTTCCTTTTTGTTTTCATCAGAAGACGTAGTTAATGCTTACCCTAAAATTCCTTGGCGTGCCAGGATAAACCATCCCGGTTACGTAACCGCCTGTGATATATTTTTCATTTGTAATATTATTGAGATTGAAATACAATGTAGCCTTCTTGTATTTGTAGCTCATTCCAGCGTCTGCATAGGTAAAAGCTGGTGTAATGAAATTTTGATTTAACCACGATGCAACACGATCTCCTTCGTGATGCAGGCCAGCATTAATTCCAAATCCATTTAGAATATTTTTTGTGAACTTGTAATTTACAAACAAGCCCCAGATCGTTCGGGGTACATTGAGTTGCCTGTCGGTTCTTTTCCATGAACCGTCAATGGCATCTCCAAAATATTTTACTTGACCGTATGAGTAATTGGCAATTATCTGAAGGTTCTCATTAATATTCCCTTGTGCATTTAATTCAATTCCTTTGCTTCGCATTCCTTGAACGGAAACGTACCTTCGTCCAGTTGAGTCACTCGGATCAGCGACAAGAACATTGAGATAATCAATTTGGTAAAGTGAAACCCCTGTAAACAATTTGTCTTTTAAAAATTCTCCTTTATATCCAACTTCATGTTGCTTCCCTAAGGTAGGCGGAAAGGGCCCTCCCCGGTTAACCGAATTTAGCCACTGCGGCTCAAATGATTGAGAGTAACTGTAATAAAAGGCAATATTCTTTTTCGGGTTGACCACAATTCCCGCGCGGGGGATAAATGCATCGGCCGTGATCTCTTCTCCATCGGTCTGATAGGTTGAGTCGCTGGTGTAATCGTGGTAACCATACTTCCAATAAAAAGAATAATGATCGTAGCGCAGTGCAGCGGATAGCTTTATATACTTGTTTATTTCGATCTGGTCTTGCACATAACCTGCGTAGGTAACGTATTGGTAGTCGTATGACGGAACATCAAAAGTATATTTATAAGACTCTGGGGTGTCAAGTGAGTAGTCGGGATTGTTGACATTTAAGGATGGTGCCGCAACAGCAGTGTAATGATACGATGGTTGCTTTTGTAGATTATAATCTAAACCTGTAAGAAGCTGATGTTTTATTTTTCCAGTATTGAATTTAAATAGGGCGAACAGATTGGTTTGATAGTTGTGCCAAGTGTAATCCCACTTTCCATACCAGCGATGGATGGTGTCATTAACTACTGCCGGGTCTGAATAATCAGAGCCATGATTAGACGCATACCCTTCATTGTAAACG
>JABFSY010000148.1 GCA_013140395.1 Cyclobacteriaceae bacterium | reverse complement strand
CCATAAAATTGACGCAGTTGCTTTTGCTCAACGCTCAACTGGCCTCCATCAAACTTTCCATTGTTCACCCATTTTTGATGTTGAGGCACACCCCAATAATCGAAAATAGTTGTGCGACCGTCTTCACCACCAAATCCTTCGACTCCTGCGCCAGGCTCACCCACTTCCTGACCAAAGTAAATCATTACCGGAGATTGATCGATCGTTGCGCTAACTACCATCGCGGGTACTGCCTTCCACGGATCACCTGCAAAAGCGGGGGAAGCGATTCGCTGCTCATCATGATTTTCCAGGAAATGTAACATCTGGTGGTTCACGCCTTTCAAGCTTTCTTGAATTTGCGGAATACCAACAGCATGTGCGTGTTGATTGACAAGCAAACGAAGCGTATCGTACAACTGCACTTTGTCGTACAAGAAATCAAAATGCCCGTTTATTAAATAGTTACGGTATTCATTCGGATTATAAATCTCCGCAACGAAAATGATGTCTTGATTAATCGCTTTCACCTGGGGTATGGCCCAATGCCAAAACTCCACAGGCACCATTTCGGTCATGTCGCAGCGAAAGCCATCCACTTTCTTGTTTGCCCAAAAGACCAGGATATCTTTTATTTTAACCCATGTATCAGGAATGGGATCAAAGTATGTTTTTCTATTATCTTGAATATCTACACCGTAGTTGAGCTTGACGGTCTCAAACCATTCGTTGATTCCCGGAGTAGCAGTGAATTGGTCATTACCAGTTACTTTAGCGGGCTGTTCTGTGTATTTCTTATCCTTTGTAGGAAAAGTATTCGGGCCCAATGAGTTATAGCCCGCTGGCGGTTGAAAAGATTGACCGGGCAAATAGTAAAAGTTATTGGCTGGCTTGAACGAAACGGTTCTGTCGTCCTCTTCCCCTAAGTCTTTCGTGCCTTCGGGGCGCGCATCGCTGCGATAGGTACGTGCCACATGATTGGGGACAAAGTCAATGATCACTTTCATCTGTGCTTGATGCGTGCGCTCGACCAATTGCTCAAATTCCTGCATTCTAGATTTCACGTTTACAGCAAGATCAGGGTTGATATCATAATAGTCTTTAATGGCATAGGGGGACCCCGCCCTTCCTTTTACCACATCAGCATCATCTAATGGTATTCCAAATTCAGTATAATCTGTGAGCAATGCATGTTCGATTATGCCGGTGTACCAAACATGGGTAACTCCCAGCTCTTTGATACCCAACAGTGCAGTCTCGTTGATATCATTCATTTTTCCAACACCATTCTCTTGGAGAGTTCCGTAGGACTTGTTGGTAGTATTGGTGTTGGTAAACAACCGTGTCATCATCTGATAGATGATCATCTTTTCTGATTTTCCGGGCATAGCTGGTGTTTCGGGGATTTTCTCTTTTCGTATGGAACAAGATGCCAAAATAATAAGCAACCCGATGAGTAGTAAATTTGACTTTGTCATAGGCGTATCAAAGGTCCAAGATAAATAATAGTTAGGGATTACTTGCCTAGTTGGGGTAATTTTATCCCCTAATTGCCCGCTCTTCAAAAGTAAAAGCACTTCTCGTCTAGACACCTAAATTTCTTATGACTTGGCTCTCTCCAGCAAGAATGAGCGACAGGAAGAAGCCCAGCTATCCAGCTTTCAATTCACATCCTCGCAAGGTAAAATACCCCAAAAGGGGTATTGTCCCAACTGCTCAGGCGAATTATCTTTACCAAAAAAAACCAAATATGAAAAAAACACAATTCAAAACAATCTGCTTTTTTGTCACCCTCGCTGCTGCAATTGGTTGCACGGAAGAAGAGGATGTAATCGCGGTGAACAAAACTTCTATCGCTCCCACCACAACACTTGGCAGGCCTAATCAGAAAGGTGGCTGCACAGAAATCACATCTCGGGAAGTAACGATTGAAGTCTGGGATTCGGGTACAATTGATGGTGATGTGATTTCCCTGATTGCAAACGGCACAACTATTTTGAACGAGTTTACTTTGCAAGGACCCTCTAACAAAAAAGTGATAAAGTACAGTTTCGCAAATAACGGGTTCAATTACCTGTTGCTGTATGCGCATAACGAGGGCAGCATTCCTCCAAATACTGCCGCATTATCAATTAATGGCACTCCTGTAACCTTGAGTGCAAACTTAACCACCAACCAGTACAGAGACATCGTGGTTGCTGGCTTTGGAGTCGAATGTCCCTGAGTTCAAAGTTAAAAAACAAAGTGGGTCAACGATAAGCCGGCATGATAATTACCGGCTTATTTTTTTTGATCTAATTTAAAAAATAGCCCCAGCGATAGTAGCCGTCATCATGGTTGCGAGAGAGGCCGCCAACATCGCTTTCAATCCTAGCTTCGAAAGATCGCCTTGTCGCGCGGGAGCCATCCCGCCAATGCCACCAATTTGAATAGCGATAGAGCTGAAATTGGCAAATCCGCATAGGGCATAAGTGGCAATTCGAATAGATTTTTCATCAAGTAAACCGGCTGCTTTCATTTGCGACAGATCCACATAAGCTACAAATTCATTGATGACCATTTTTTGGCCAAGTAAACTGCCCACTTGCAGCGTCTGGCTCCACTCTACCCCCATGGCAAAAGCAAACACCCTAAGCACCTGACCTAATATGTATTGTAACGAAAAGCCATTGAATGCTCCTTTTGTACTTGATACCACAAATTCATTTAGCCCAGTAACTGCACCCACAAAATCAACGAGTATCCAATTGACAGCATAAATAATGGCTATAAAAGCGATCAACATGCCGCCAATATTCAAAGCTAGTTTCAAGCCGTCCGCTGCACCCGTTGCAAGAGCATCGACAAGGTTCACACCAATCTGTTCTTTGTTTACCTTGAGACGGGCGTCAATTTTCTCGGGTTCATCTTGAGGACATAATATCTTCGATAAAACAATCGCAGCGGGTGCATTCATAATCGAAGCACAAAGTAAATACGTTGCAAAAAGCGTCTTCTCTTCAATACTCCCTCCGCCCAGCAGGCCAACATAGGTTGCCAACACACTACCCGCAATGGTGGCCATCCCTCCTACCATCAAACAGAAGAGCTCTGACTTTGTCATGCCAGCAATAAAGGGCCGCACTAACAAGGGCGCCTCCGTTTGTCCCATGAAAATATTGGCAGCAGCTGAGAGACTCTCACTTCCCGAGAGCCTCATTGTTTTTGTCATCACCCAGGCAAAGCCAAAAACGATTTTTTGAAGAATCCCCAAGTAGTAAAGACCGGCTGTTACAGCTGAAAAGAAAATAACAGTGGGCAATGCTTGAAAAGCAAAAATGAAACCCGTGTTAGAAGTATCGGTAGCGAGTGAACCAAAAACAAATTTGCTTCCTTCTCGTGCGAAGCCCAGAAAAAGAACAAACTTCTCGCTGGCAAATTCAAACACATAACGGACGAAGCCTACTTTTGCAATCGCCAAGCCTATTACTATTTGTAGGGCGATGCCAATGGCCACCAATCTCCAATCTATTTTTTTTCGATTTCCGGATAAAAGGAATGCAACACCAATTAAGAAAAGTAATCCGAGAAGCCCGCGTACATAGTCCATTTAAAGAATTTCAAGTGCGATCAATACCTTTCAATTTCTCTTCCCCAACTCATCTCTGATTTTGGCGGCTTTTTCGTAATCTTCTTTATCGAGCGCGTCTTTTAGCAGATCTTTGAGTTTATCCATACTATAATTTTTGTAGTCATCGCTACCCTTCTTCACCGTTTCTTTCTTTGCCTTGGGTTTGGCCTCTTTTGGTTGCGCTTTTTCTTTATCCTCCTCCTCCTCTTGATCTGTTAAGACAATGCCTGCCTCGGCCAATATCGTCTCATACGTATAAATGGTGGCATCAAACCGCAGTCCGATGGCAATCGCATCAGAAGGCCTGGCATCAATTTCAGTTTTCTTTAAACCATCGCTGCAAACAATTTTTGCGAAGAATACACCCTCTTTCAAATCGGAGATAATTATTTCCTCCACATGGAAATGAAAGGAATTCGAAAATGACTTAAACAAGTCGTGGGTCATCGGGCGGTTTGGAATGATTTTTTCAATTTCGATCGCGATGGCCTGGGCTTCAAACATTCCAATAATAATGGGCAACCTGCGATTTCCTGACACTTCGCCAAGCACCAACGCAAAGGAACCTGTCTGTGATTGGCTCGATGATAATCCTAAAATCTCTAACTTAATCTTCTTCACTCAATCTAAATTACTATTTCGCCAACACTATTTATGAACTATTCAGAAATTCTTTTTGCTAATGGCTGGCTTTGACCGCGGCCGTTAATTTCGGTAGAATATCAAAGGCATCTCCCACTATGCCATAATCGGCTGCTTTGAAAAAGGGCGCGTCCGCATCTTTGTTAATCACTACAATTACTTTTGACGAGTTAACACCTGCCAGGTGCTGGATAGCTCCTGAAATGCCCACTGC
>JABFSY010000382.1 GCA_013140395.1 Cyclobacteriaceae bacterium | reverse complement strand
AGATTCGATGGCGCTACTGGGTTGCTGGCCATTCCGCGTTGCGGGATTGTTTGAATTGATGATATTGATATTTCTTCCTTTGGCGCTAATAATTCCGGCAGTTACGGTGGAATTCAGATTAAATGGATTTCCGACTGCAAGGACCCACTCGCCCACTCTTGATTTATCGGAGTCCACAAAAGACAGATAGGGCAGATCTTTTTGATTTACTTTGATGACCGCCAGATCAGTATCCGGGTCGGTTCCGATTACTTCGGCCTTCAATGTTTTGTTGTCACTAAACGTTACCTCTAAAACATCAGCATCTTTCACCACGTGGTTATTGGTTACAATGTATCCATCCGCGTTAATGATAACCCCCGATCCAGAACTTTGACTAGGTCCTCTTTCCATAGGTCCGTTTGGGCCGAAGAAGAATTGAAAAGGATCATTGGCATCGCGCTCACGAGCGATCGAATTGCTGTTTTGAGAGGATCGAATGTGAACAACCGCCTTGGTCACTTTTTCAGCCGTACCGGTAAAATCCAAAGCGACCGCTTCGCCTTTTTCATTGATGCGGTACGCTACCTGTGCGGAAGGTATGCCATTGATATGTTCAATTTTTACGTTTTGTTGTTGTTGGTTCTTATTGAACCACTGGTAAGCACTTAAGGTAACAACACTTCCTAGAAGAGCCGCTGCCAACAGAGATGCAAATTGCTTCATAAAAAATTAAAATAGTATAGTTTACAAAAAGAGCGCAGTTAAGACGTACGCTCGCACAAAAAAGTTTGATTGGATTTGATATTCTAACACATGATCAACCACTACAGTTCAATGATATTAAAAACGAAAACCGGATTAAAAAGTTCGGATTGTTGTCATAGGAGTCTATTTTTTTATCAGCTCGCCATTTTTGTACTCATACTCGATGGTTAGGTTTCCTTCTTGGTCAAACCATTTTGACACGCCATCACGAACGCCATTTTTGTAAAGGCTTTCTTCCATCAGTTTGGTATTGTCGTAGTAGATTTTTACTTGTCCTTCGATTTTCCCATTGCTATAAACTCGCTCTTCTTTCAGGTTCGCATAGTTGAACTCTTTATACTCTCCATGTCGAACTCCCTTATGATAGTAGCAACGTTTTGTTAATTGACCATTGTTATTTAACTCCAGATAGATCCCCTCTTTTTCACCGTTTATATAAGTTGTTAAATTTTTAAGCAAGCCATTGGGATGATACTCTGACCACGTTCCCTGCTTTTTTCCATTTAAGTAGGCGCCATCAGCTGTTTTGGTCACTCCATTATCGGTAAAAGTTACTCGCACTAATCCGGGCGTATCGGCAAACTCCTCTCTGGCACCGCCAGCAGGGATAACACCTTCTTCGGAGGGATTGTCTGGGATTATTGCATCAGCGGGTGCAGGTTGTTTCGAGCAGCTTAATAGTGTAACCAACAATACCATCAGTAAAATTCTCATGTCCTTATAATTTTGATTCACGCCCAAATATATTAAGTAACTTTACTTTTTGTCAAGGGGATATTTTTGAAGAATATAATGATAATTAAAGGAGTAATTGGATTAAAGCAGGGACGAGATCATTCGGTGAAGAGATTTCATCCGTGGATCTTTTCGGGTGCCATTCAATCTGTTGAAGGCACGCCCAATGAAGGAGATTGGGTTGAGGTAAAGGATGCCTCAAAGAAAACAGTTGGCTTCGGGCATTATCAAAAAGGGACGATCACGGTTCGGGTGCTGTCGTTTTCGGAAACACCACCCGGTGCCGATTTATATAGTTCAAAAATAGCCGCTGCATTTCAACAACGAATTGGCACAAGCGTTCTAAATGAAAACACCAACGCTTATAGACTGGTGCACGGTGAGGGGGATGGCCTACCAGGGCTCATCGTAGATATTTATCAAGGAGTAGCGGTCATGCAAGCCCATTCTGCCGGCATGCACAACGACAGACACCTCATCAGCGTGACCCTTCAAGAAGTTTTAAAAGATCAGCTAACGGCTGTCTATTACAAAAGTCAGAATACTCTTAAGCCAACTACCGAGAACGAATATCTCTATGGAATGGCAGCACTGCCACATACCGTCCTTGAGCATGGAAATAAATTTTACGTGGATTGGGAGGAAGGGCAGAAGACCGGCTTTTTTCTGGATCAAAGAGAGAACAGAAAACTCCTCGGAGAAATGTCAGTTGGGAAAACCGTGCTTAACACATTTTGTTATACGGGTGGCTTTTCAGTGTATGCTTTACAGAACCTGGCGGCCTTGGTTCACTCGGTAGATTCATCGGAGAAGGCGGTTGACATGACCAGGAAGAACCTGCAGTTGAATGGTTTTGATTCGACAGAAAACGAATGCATATCCTCCGACACATTTACATTTATTAAAGACAAGAAGGATTTTTACGATTTAATTATTTTAGATCCCCCCGCCTTCGCGAAACATAAAGAAGCCAAACATCAGGCAATGAAAGGCTACCAACGCTTAAATGCAGACGCGATGAGGATAATCAAATCGGGAGGAATATTGTTCACCTTTTCCTGCTCGCAAGTAGTGGATAGGCAATTGTTTTACGATACCGTTGTCTCAGCGGCAATACAAGCCGGCCGACAAATCAAAGTTCTGCATCATCTGTCGCAGCCGGCCGACCATCCTGTTTCAATCTTTCATCGGGAAGGTGAGTACCTCAAAGGACTTGTGCTTTACGTGGAATAACCTTGTCTATTTTTTTCCGGATCAACTTCAAATACAGATCTTTTGCGATTTCTAAATAACTACATTTGTTAGGCGTCAGCGGACTAACCGTGACCCGTAACGATTATACCGGCATTCTATTTTTTACTAAATGTTGAAAACTATGGCACTCGAGAAATCAAAATTGCCCCGCGTTGCTTACTTCTGTATGGAGTATGCTATGCACAGCGACTTCAAAATTTATGCAGGCGGCTTGGGCATTCTGGCCGGTGATTACCTGAAGGGTGCGAAAGATCATGGATATCCTATGGTTGGACTTGGCATCAAGTGGAAGCAAGGGTACACTGATCAGCGAATCACGAAAGACGGGAAAGTGTTAGACACGTATCCCATTTACAAATATGATTTTCTGAAAGACACAGGGGTGATGGTTAGCGTTACCATTCGCAAGCGCGAAGTAAAGTGCAAGGTTTGGCTAGACGATACGCATGGTAATGTTCCTTTGTACTTGTTGGATACGGATGTACCCGGCAATGAAGATGCTTGGATAACCGGACAGCTCTATGGTTGGTTTGGCGAAGAGCGGATAGCACAGGAAATGGTTCTAGGCATCGGTGGAGTGAAGGCCCTCAAAGCACTTGGCATTAAGACCGATGTATATCATTTTAACGAGGGCCATGCGCTTTTTGCAGGATTTGAATTGATGCGCGAAAAACTTGAAGCTGGAAGGACTTTTGAAGAGGCTTTTGAAAAAACACGAAACGAAATAGTTTTTACCACACATACTCCGGTGGTACAAGGCAACGAATCGCATTATATCGATCGACTGTTGTACATGGGTGCAGATAATGGCAGCTTTTCTAAAAAGCAATTGAAGCAGCTCGGTGGTTCGCCATTTAATATGACGGTTGGCGCTTTGCGGCTTTCGAGAAAAGCAAATGCCGTTGCTCAATTGCATGCTGTTACTGCCAACAAGATGTGGAGTAAAGTAAAAGATCGCTCAGAGATTGTTGGAATCACCAACGCCATCCACCTGCCCACATGGGTTGACTCCAGAATGTTCGAAACTGCGGAGAGAGGAGGCGATTTGAGGTCGGCTCACTCAGCAAACAAGAAAAAGCTTCTTGACTTTGTTAAGGAGCGCACAGGCGTTCAATTAAAGGAAGACTCACTGCTCATAGGATTCTCTAGACGAGCCGTGCCTTATAAACGCAGTGATTTTATTTTTACAGATCGACCTAAGATTGATGGATTGTTTCGCAGTGGAAAACTCCAGATTATATTTTCGGGGAAAGCTCATCCGCAAGATGATCGAGGAAAAGAAATTGTAGAAAATATTGTTGCGCTTACGAAAGAGTATCCCAACTCGGTGGTATTTCTGGAAAATTATGACATGACCATCGGTTCGATGCTGGTTAGAGGCAGTGATGTATGGCTCAACAATCCTCGCAGGCCGCAGGAAGCCAGTGGCACATCGGGCATGAAAGCCGCTATGAACGGAGTGCTAAACCTAAGCATTTTGGACGGTTGGTGGCCCGAAGCCTGCCAGCATGGAGTAAACGGCTGGCAAATTGGAGACGGTTACGAGAACAAGAAAGAAGAAAAATTAGATGCCCACGACCAAAAAGCTTTTTACAAAGTTTTGCTACAGGAAGTTGTTCCGTGTTACTATACGAATCAGAAGAAATGGGTAGAAATGATGAAGCAGAGCATACTTAGCACAAAAGAACAATTTGCAGTTAAGCGTATGCTCGAGGAGTACTACGAAAAACTTTACATCAGCAAGTAGTCTGAAAGATGAGCCCAATTAATATTGAAGAAAAGTTTGCAGCAATCAAGGAGTATTGGCATCCGTACCTTATTGCGGAGTTGAACGACAACTATTTGAAGCTTGCGAAAGTAAAAGACGAATTTGTCTGGCATAAGCATGACCACGAGGATGAGCTGTTTATCATTTACAAGGGGACTCTGATCATGGACTTCCGTGATAAAACAGTGGAAATAAAAACGGGCGAAGTTCTATTGGTGCCCAAAGGTGTGGAGCATCGACCGCGGACAAATGGGGAGGATGTTCATATTATGCTGGTTGAACCAAAGCAAACAAAACACACAGGGGAACTAGTAATGGCGAAGACCGTAACTCAATTGGATTGGCTATAAGTGCTTATCTAACAAAAGAAGAGCCTGCAAAAAATGCAGGCTCTTTTTTTTCGAATGGTTTATTTGTTTAAGCGTTCTTCCATTTAATCCCGCAGCCAATCGCTTTTACTTTTGTTGTGGTTACAGGTTTTCCAGTCAACAGCGCATTTACTGCATCTTCAACATAATGTTTGGTTGCTTCCTGTGGTTTACGCGCGCTATCATCAATAGCTCCAATGTAGGCTACTTTCAATTCTTTGGTAAGCACAAACGCGTGTGGGGTATTGGTTGCTCCAAATGATTTTGCAACAGATTGAGATTCATCGACCAAGTAGGGGAAGTCATAACCTTTCTTTTTTGCCACTTTTACCATTTCGTCAAATGAATCACCTCTTGATTGAGTTGGATCATTTGGGTTGATGGCGATAACCGGGAAGCCAAGAGAAGCGTATTTTTTGTTTAAGGCAATAATTCTTTCATTGTATGCTTTTGAGTATGGGCACGTGTTGCAGTCAAACACAACGATAAATCCTTTCGCATCTTTAAAATCCGCCAGGGAAACCATTTTACCATCTACATTTTTCAGCTTAAAATCAGCAGCGGTGTCACCTATCTCATAACCTTCCTTTACAGGTGAGCCTGCCCAAAGCAGCGCAAAGAGCATCATTAAAAAAGTTGTTTTCATAATCTGTCTATTATTTAATTATTGGTTTTTCACTTTAGCTATCAATTTTTCTAATTCGCCTTCACCAAGTTCTCCCTGTGTCAATTCTCGTTTGCCTGTTTTACTATTTACAACAAGTGTTGCCGGCAAGGCCCCCGACCAGCGTTTGTCAATCTTATCAATCCACGAATTAGGATCACTCTCATTTAACACCAAAACTCGTGATTTTATTTTCTTTCGAGTTACAAATCTATTGACTTTGTCAGTATTCGGATCAAGGTCGTAGTCCATACTCACTAAAACCACCTCTGCATTTTTGTCTTCTGCGTTAAGCTTTTCAAAATACGGAATCTCTTTTATACAGGGCGCACACCAGGTGGCCCAAAAGTTGATCACCAGAATACGATCGCCAGTGGCTTGAATAATTTTTTGCAGATCTACCAATTTCACGGACTCAACCGACTGGCTAAAAACGGAGCTTGAACAAAGCAGGAAAAAGAGGATCAATGGTCTCATGAAAGTAGTGGTCTTGCGCAGCAAATTTAAAGCACAATAGCTGGTTAGTACGTTCTTTTAGCATGTAAGTTTTGTCTAACTTTTCAACATAATCGTTTAATCACAAATAGTTGGTTAAATACAAGAAATTCAATCAAAAAAGAATTCCACAAAAGCGATGTTCTATCCACATTATTCGCATGTTAACACTTAATTAACTGATTATCAGATTATTAAATGCATATTGATTAATCGCTTCTTTGTGGACAACTGAGGAGGATGCTTTTGGTTAACTCAGGCTAACAACTTAGTTTTCAGTAGAATAGAAATGGATCGCTAAACACTTTCATGTAACTTTAGCAAACGCCCTTTTCGCCATGTTGACAACTCAATTTACACAGGTAAAGGAAACCTGCCTTTACTTCGCAGATTTAGAACTAGCTCTTCATTTCTACCACGAAAAATTGGGTTTGCTCATCATTTCCTTTGTCGAAAACAAGCACATCTTTTTTCGGACGGGTAGTTCGGTACTTCTTTGCTTTAATCCGAACAGTTCCTCTTTGAAGAAGAGTCCGCCAGCGCACTACTCAAGCGGTAAATATCATTTCGCATTAGAGGTAGAAGCCAATATCTATGAAAGAGCCAAAAAAGAAATTGAATCTATGGATATCGCTGTGATTGATGAAGTGGCTTGGGACAACGGGCAGAAGTCATTTTACTTTAATGACCCCATTGGAAATGTTTTAGAAATTGTGCCTAAAGGGATTTGGGACTAGGCTACCTGACGAACGACATTTATTGACTCCGTCACCGGCATGCTCACCTCTTCTTTGAGAACAGACTTCAGCCATTCCGAATAGTCGTTAAACAAGACGCAATCGTTCAACAACGTATCATCTTTCAGAATCTTGATGATTTTTTCTTGGTCGAAAGAAACCCAAAACAGTCGTTTTTGTTTTTCGGGTAATGCCGCAATTCGAATATATGTGATTCCTTTGTACTGCTCGCAGGCCACCTTCATAGAAAAATGCTTTTGGTTTGATCGGCCGATGGCAAAGATGGTAACCCAATAAAACACAAATGGTCAATCGATAGGGATGTTTTTTTGATTTCTTTTTAAGACTATTGTTTCCGATGGGACTTGCAACACTACAATTATGTTAAGATTACCACTACCTGTTTTTTGCATCATTGCTTTTTCATGTACAAAGCCGATCGCTTTGCAGGATACCAGCGCTCGCCCTTACCAAAAGGAAGAGTTCAAGAAATATTGGTACAACGGACAGGCAGAAATCAATACCTATCAATTATCTCAATCCAGGTATGGCGAAGACCGCGATGGAAGCGCTGTTCTTATTTTTGTCAGTGAAGACTTTTCTCAAAAAAGGCAGCTGAAACTAGATGATCCGTCAAGTGCCGGAAGTGATAAGGTTTCGGTTTTGAAGATGAACTTCACAAAGAATTTTGTAACGGGCGTTTATCCCTATTCTATGATGTTGTCGGTGTTTACGCCCATCGAGCGGCAAGTTTCTCCCCATACGCTAAAGGCCACATTTAGTTCGCAGGAATGGTGTGGACAGGTTTTTGGTCAGTTGAATTTGAAAAACAAGAAATATCAGATTCAGTCCAATTCCTATTTTGAAAGCGAGGGCGACCAATCGGAAATCCTCAATGCTACTTGGTTGGAAGACGAATTGTGGAATCTGATCCGACTTGATCCGGAGCGATTGCCACTTGGAGAAGTAACTATTATTCCCGGATTTTTCTTCACTCGCCTGCTGCATACTCCTATGAAGGAACAAAAAGCAATGATTACCTCGGAGAAAAGCAATGATCAAGTAAATTACTCGATTCAAATGCCAGTACTCAACCGGACGTTGGTAATAACCTACCTAAAAAAGTTTCCTTATACCGTAATGGGTTGGGAAGAACACTTCGTTGAACGCGGGAAGCAGGTGACCACCAAAGCGGCTTTAGAAAAAAGTATCCGGTTAGATTATTGGAGTAAGAATAAAAATGAGTTTATTGGCTTACGTGATTCACTGGGCCTGTCACGCAAAAACTACTAACATGCTTTCCAACCAACGTTCAAAGTTTTCACTACCTGCCAATAGCATCTATCTGAATTGCGCCTACATGAGTCCACTTTTGAAGAGTGTGGAAAAGGCAGGTATAGAAGGCATCAAGCGAAAAAGAAATCCATTTTCAATTTCAACCAGCGATTTTTTTGGCGATACGGAAAAAGTGCGGGCTGAATTTGCGAAACTGATCCATGCGCCTGACAAAAAGCAAATCGTAATAATCCCATCTGTCTCATACGGCATGGCCAATGTGGTAGCCAATGTGCGCATTAGCAAAGGGGAAAACATGATTGTTGCGGCCGAACAATTTCCGAGCAACTATTATCCTTGGCAAAAATTGGCATCCGAAAAACAGGCTGAACTAAAAGTGATTTCTCCGCCATCGGATCTTGCAGGAAGGGGGAAGATTTGGAACGAACGTATTCTTCAGTCCATTAACAACAAAACAAAGTTGGTCGCACTAGGGCATGTGCACTGGGCGGACGGCACACTCTTTCAGCTTGCGGAGATTAGAAAAAGAACGAGAGCAGTGGGGGCTCTACTGGTTATTGACGGCACTCAATCGGTAGGTGCTCTTCCCTTTGATGTTGAACAAATTCAACCCGATGCTCTCATTTGTGGAGGATACAAATGGTTGATGGGGCCATATTCACTGGGGTTGGCCTACTACGGATCTAATTTTGATGGAGGTAAGCCAATCGAAGAAAACTGGATCAACCGCCTACACAGTGAGAATTTTGCTGCTTTAGGAAATTATAAAAATGAGTACCAGCCAGGGGCACTTCGTTACGAAGTGGGGGAGCATAGCAATTTCATTTTAGTGCCCATGCTACTTGCTGCGCTGAAGCAAATCAACGCGTGGAAACCCAAAAATATTCAGCAGTACTGCTCCAAAATAGCCAGCGGTGCCATTGCCGAACTTCGAGAAAATGGCTTTTGGATTGAGGACGAAAAAAATCGCGCAAATCATCTTTTTGGTGTTCGGCTGCCTGAGGGGATTGATCGTGAAAAGCTGAAAGTCAGATTACAAAAAAATAATATCTCCGTTTCTTTTCGGGGCGATGCCATCCGTGTTTCTCCAAACGTGTACAATAAAGAAAGCGAAATGAGAAAACTTGCTCAAGTGCTTATCGGCTGATCAGCTTCGCGTTTGTGTTTCCAACGAGCATGCGACCATAGCCAGTTGTCGGGTTGTTCTTTGCTAAAAGACTCTGTTACGGCCGCATATTTATCAACTACCATTTGACTTCCTTTTTCATAAGGTGGAACGGTCAAGCGAATGATTTCTGCTTCATAATAACCCCTCTTAATTTTTTTCGATCGAACGAAAAAAGCAGGACACTGTGTAAGCACTGTTAGTTGGCCGAGTCCGAGGAAGAATGCAGTCTCTTGGCTCAGAAAAGGGACCCAGTGTTTTTTCTCATAGTTAGGAAATTGGTCAGCTACTATGGCAATTGCCCGGGTTACTTCTTTTCTTCTGATTACTTCCCGAGCGGTTTGTTTTCGCTCAATAGGATACCCACCAAATCGAGTACGGCATTGCATGATCAGGTGGTCAAAGCTTTGACTACTCACCCGTTGGTAAATGAAATCTAATTTTAACGGTAGGTTGACGCTTCCGGAAACCATTAACCATTCCCAATTAAATTGGTGCGAGGCCATTAGAATTACCGACTGATTTCGATCGGCATAAGGCTGCAGGATTTCGGGGTTGCAATAGGACATTCTTCTCGACAACTCGTCCTTGGAAATAGATAATAGTTTCAGTGTTTCAACTGCATAGTCGCAGAGATTTGCATAGAAGTTTCGTTCAATGACTCGCAATTCTTCATGGTCTTTGTTGGGAAACGAGTTTTTAAGATTATCCCAGACTATAGCCCTTCGATACTTGATGACACGAAAGCTGACAAAGAAAAGAAAATCAGAAAGCAGATAGAGAACTGAGAAGGGAAGTTTCGCTAACACACGAAGCAATAACATGGCTTAAGATTAGTGTATGTTTAGTTACTTTTGCTCTGGAAAAAACGAAATATGAAGGATAAGGTTGTCGTGATTACCGGAGGCTCTTCTGGAATTGGCAAGGCACTAGCAGAGGTTTTTGGTAGAAAGGGATCACTTGTTTTAATCACCGGAAGAAACAACACAGAATTACAGAGTACAGTTTCAGTGCTTAGGCAACAGGGCATTCAGGTGCACGGATTTCAAGCGGATGTCAGTGTAGAAGGCGATAACAAAAAGATGACTGAAGAGGCGTTGAGAGTGTTTGGGCGCATAGACATTTTGATTAACAACGCAGGCATAACGATGCGGGCACTTTTTCAGGATATGGATTTGAATGTCATAAAGACGGTAATGGGAATTAATTTTTTCGGGGTGCTATACGCCACACAAGCTTGTTTGCCTGAAATATTGAAGAACAAAGGATCTATCATAGGCATTTCATCCATTGCCGGGTACCGTGGGTTACCAGGCCGAAGTGGATATTCTGCATCGAAGTTTGCGCTAATTGGTTTTTTAGAAACGCTTCGCACAGAATTGTTATATCAAGGAGTTCACGTATTGACTGCATGTCCAGGGTTCACAGCATCTAACACACGTAAGCGTGCCTTAAATAGCTCGGGTAAAGAACAAGGCGAATCGCCCAGAGATGAAAGTGATATGATGAGTGCGGAAGAATGTGCCGAACGAATTTACAAAGCAACGGTCAGGCGTCAAAAAATCCTTATCATGACTAATCAAGGAAAACTAACTGTCTTGCTAAATAAATTTGCTTCCGGTTTTATGGACAAAATTGTTTACAAGACAATGGCGAAAGAACCGGATTCGCCTTTTAGATAACATTAGGTCTTGCTGAGAAAAACCAATTTTGCGTTGTCAGCCTTGTTTAGATTTTTGTAGAAATCAACAAGCTCACCATAAGAAGATGCTGGGAACTCCCCCGGTTTAACTTTCAACCTCCGCACGTACAACAACTTACCCTGGCTAAAAGTAATCGAAGATTCATACTCACCAAATCGACTATCTATTTTCACGGCAGGCGGAACAAACTCCGGATAGATTTCTTCAGGGACAAAATAGGTTATGCTATCGACATCTACATAGGAGCTTTTCAACACAATGGGATTTTTTCTGTTCTCATTTTTAGGCGGTAGGCCGGTGGAACGATTCATTAAATTAGGAGTAATAAAGATTCTTTTCCCGCTGACGGAAGCAAGTCGATTCAATGTGAGTTCAACGTTTACAATAGCCGTGGGGATTTTATCTTTAACATTTTTAAATGAAAAAGCACCTAGCTCAAAATTCGGGATGTCAATATTATCTTCAAGCCATTTGCGCTGGTCATCTGCTTGCCCAGCGATCCGAAAGTGGAGGCCGCCATTTTCATACTGTAGACCAGAGTAAGCAGTTGTTACTTTTGCCTTGGCATTTCCGCTTTTGTCAATAGTCACTTCCGCTTTCTGTATTTGTGTATTCTGTTCGGTTTTTAACTTAGGGGTACGTACTAATTTGCCGCCTTCCTCGGTTATGAGCAGCGCCCAGCGATCGCTCGTGAACTTGCCCTGATACCCAAACGGATTTGTCTGACTCGTACACTCCAGCCACAAGGTATCTCTTCCATTTGGCACGGAAACAATTACGTGGTTAAACTGGTGACTAGGGAAGTCCTTTTTTACCTCTGCAGCATCCGAACCAGCATTGATAATCGTATAGTATGACTTAACGCCAATTTCTTTCAATAAAGCAACAGTATAGTTAGACAGGGCTTTGCAATCCCCATAACCAACTTCGTCAACAGTTGTTGCAGCAAAAGGCTGAAGACCCCCAATACCCAATTGAATACTTACATAACGCGTTTTGTTTTGAACATATTCATAAACTAATTTTGTTTTGTCCTCTAGGGTTTTTGCACTACTAGTTAACTGTTTTATTTTTTGTTTGGTGGCTTCGGGCAATGATCCTCTGTCCTTATTTAAAAGCAAATTCCATTTACCATAATTCTCCCAAGAGTTCATCTCGCCAGAGTAACCATCATACTCAAACATGGTGGGCGCTGCCATGATCCGAGGAAGATCGCTTTCACCCCGGTATGCCTCAGCAATAGTGGGTTTTAGGTTATTCAAATGCCAAGTTATTGAATGAAGACCCGTAGGTAAGATTTCTTTTTTTGGAAGCACATCAAGATTGATTGACTTGTAATGTGGTGCTAATGCTGGCGGAAAGACGAGTTGGTAGGATGCGTTTTGGGTAGATCTTTTTTGTCCGCCAAATACACTCCCTGGAATGAAATAAAGAAAACGATATTCAATTTCATATTCAAACTCTACCGTATAGGGATAAGTGGTTTGAGTTAAATCTGCCTCCTTGATCCGATCATCGCTGAATAGGCTGAACCCATCAAAAGCCGCGCGGTCGTTAATCTCCGAATTCCTAAGTCGTTTGATCTGCTTTCCATTGGCATCATACACATGCCCCTCGAATTGCAGAATCTTTGTCAATTTGTCGTAACCCAAATCCTGCGATGCATAATTGTTCCCCTTTTCGTTTAAAATGGTAACTACTAGATGTGCATAAAAAACACCTTTGTCCTTTGCCAAAATAGTGTACCTCATGTGATCTTCACGAAGCACCAAATTCACATTTTCCATTAGCTCCAATGGGATGTCTTTTACGGGATACTTTTCATCCTTTCCGATAACGAAAATGCTTGTCAGCGACAAGGCAACAAGAAAAAGAGCTTTCATACTATTATTTTTTTTTCAAAACAATTTGCTCCGCTTGTTTGGCTACCACCTGTCCGTAAAAATCTCGAAGAGCGGGATATTCCTCTTGGTTGAAGACTGATTTGTTAAAACTTAAGCTACTGGTGATGCTAATCATATTTCCTACTTGAGTTGCATTGTATAGATATTTGCAACTGTTGCCCGGAAGCGCGAGAATTTTGTTTTTTGGAAGTTCGTCAACCTGATAGTCGGCAGGCACCGTGATTTTTACCATGTATAGTTTATCGAAAGGAGAACCAAAATCGACTGGATATTCTCTTTTCTCCACTTTAAATGGATTCTCCAATTCGCGCTCAATGACAAAAGGACTAAAGTAAAACGTATTTCCGGCATTGGTGATATGCTCACTAATGGTGAGACCAAGTTTTTCTTTGAAGGGAAGCTGAATCTCTTTTGCATTTTCGAAGTTGCTATTTGCCAATTGCCAGCTTTTTGTTCCTACAAATTCTTTAATGTATTCAGCTTCACCTTTTGCCAGAAACGATTTGCGTGCGGCAGAAGAGAAATAGCCGGTTGACTCCACATTAAGATTGCCATTCAGATCTGCAGCATCTGTTAACTTCAAATCTGCACTTATTACCATGCGCGATTTAGTTTGTGATTGTAAGTTAACCCATTTTGGCGATTCACTAGAGACAGCAAGCCCCCTGTCGTTCAAGCATCTCTCGGGTAGCATACCGACTGGTAGTAGTTTTTCCGTAGCGTCTAACAAGATAGTTTTCTCACCGAATTTCAGAGAGCAGATAAGGTAATTGAATTGACTGGAAACAGGTATGCTTTCACGAATAAATCCGTGATCTCGCGTGCTCACCAGAACAGGAAACACCTGTACACCGGCTTTTTCCAACATTGAGGCAAGTAGCAAATTGATGTCTGCCGAATTCCCTTTCTTCTTTTCAAATACATCTTTTAGATCGCTTGATAGATAGCGCCTTTTATAACCGTCCCAAACAAAATTTTGACGAACAAATTGAAATATTGCTGCTGCTTTTTCTTCAGAGGTAATCTTGCCTGCTGTAATTTCCTCTACCTGTTTTTTTAGAAAATTATTCCCGGTGATTTCCGGTTCATAGCGCTCCCAATAGGATTTGTTGATATCTTCCCAACTACCCATGTAGTTTTTAAAACCTCCATTTGGAAATCGTGTGGAAGAAAGCTCGAAGTTAATTTTTGAAATGAAATCGATCTTAGAGGTCATATGCGGTTCCTCTTTGAAAGCGGGAACATTTTGAGCAACCCACCGATTGCTGTTTTCTGTGTAACTGATATTGTTTGTTGTGAAGTTAGTTCGAGCAACAAAACCATCACTGCTTTCCTTTGAGCTAATAGCAATAGACTTTGTACTGCTTCCACTCTCAACAATCGGTAAAGGCACGTAACCCTGCACATACTTCTGATAGTTGTAGTATTCGGGTACGTAGGCTCTGTACTCACTCCACACTGTTGGGATCTCGTCTTGAAATGCCCAATCCTGAAAATTGAAAATGAAATCGGAAGTAACTTAATACGAAATCTCAATGACTGAACCTACCTTAACATTTGGCAGACTTATCTTCGTATAGTTGAGGTTTTCGTCATATTTTTCCTTGATGATAGCTTCGCCCTTTGCTTTGCTCTCCACAATTTTACCATTCTCTAAATTATAGGTCACCGCTTTCAGGGATGTAACCTTTTCATCCGAGGTGCCATCGTGGTACAAGGGAATACTGAAGTCAGCCCATTTTAAACCATCCTTTGTTAAGATCTTTATTCGTCTAATGCGTTCAAAGAAAAGTTGGAAGCCTTCTGTTTGGTTATATGAAATCGTAGATTCTCCATAATCTGCCAATACTACCGCAGAAGCCGAAGAATCTTTGTCATAGACCGTCATCTTCATGTCTTCCATTGGAATGTTGCCAAACTTAATGGGTGGCTTTTGTCCCCAGCTTACAGATGAGGACAACAAAAGAAAGAGAATAATCAATCTCATATTTAAAGAAATAGGTTTGGCCAAAAGTCTAACAAATTATTTCTAAAAGCAACGTGGTTTTCCCCGTATTTTTCTAAATAATGTCTTTATTTTTGACGAGAAGGTTTTCAAATTGAGGTGTCTGAATGTCAATAGCGAAAATCGCTCACGGCTAAAAATGAATGTTAGGTTTCTCCTCTTACTCGCACTTTTACAACTAACCATCTATTCTTGTTTTGCTCAGGGGAATGGATTCCCTTTTGGAGCTGTTTCTAGCAAGGAATTGGCAATGACCAACTACACGGGTGATTCACTGGCAACAGCACTCGTTTTAGACGAGTTTGGCGAAGTTTATTTTAACGAGAGTACAGGGAATATGATAGTCGAATTTCATCAGAAGATAAAGATTCTGAAATTGGACGGAGTTCGATACGGCAACTTTACGTTTACACTGAGAAAAAATGAAAATGATTTTGAAAAATTAATATCTGTTGAGGGAGCAACTCACGTCTTGTCATCGGGCACAATAAAGAGATTCGACCTTGACAAAAAAAGCGTTTTCCGCGAGGAGAATCGAAATTATGCGAAAGTTAGCTTTACCCTCCCCAATGTAACAGTCGGAGCTATTGTAGAAGTGAAGTATATCTTCAGCAGCCCCTTTATTTTGGTTCTATATCCTTGGGAGTTTCAAGCGGACACTCCGAAGCTCAGGTCTGAATTTCGGGCGTTGATACCCGCGAACTATGTCTACAACGCCTCATTGAGGGGTTATCTAAAACTAAGTACTAACGAAACAAAAGTGATCAGAGACTGCTTTTCGATAGGGGGAGGCAAAGCCGACTGTAGCCTTTTGCGTTTTGAGATGAAGGATATTCCCGCCTTTCGCGAAGAAGAGTTTATGACCGCCAAAAGCAACTTTCTTTCGCAGATAAATTTTGAGCTTTCAGAAATCAGGTATTTTGACGGTCGCCACGACAAGGTTACTAAAGAATGGAAAGATGTTGAGCAAGAGCTGTTTGAACATCAGGACTTTGGAAACCAAATCAAGAAAGCGAGAAACATTTTGGACGATAAGGTCAAGGAAATAACAAATGGCACGGATGATCCATTGCAAAAAGCAAAACTAATTTTCGATTGGGTGAAGAGACATTATACATGGAATGAATATGACGGGAAATATGCAGAGAAGGGTGTGAAATTCGCCCTTGAAAACAGCAAGGGCAATGTTGGCGACATCAACCTTTCCTTGTTGGGAGCGCTCCAACTTGCCAAATTGGATGCGAATCCAGTAATACTTTCTACGCGTTCCAATGGGCTTCCCAATTCACTTTACCCCGTTTTAAGCGAATTCAATTATGTCATTGTTCAACTTCAGATAGGTGAGCAAGTTTACCTACTCGATGCTACAGAACCTCTTGCAGGATTTGGGCTGTTGCCTGAGCGATGTCTCAATGGCACGGGTAGATTGTTGGCAAAGAAGGATTCGAAAGAAGTACAATTAATATCTAAGGCGAAGGAGAAAAGTGTCACTTCGCTCAACATTAACCTTAAGGAAGATGGGACATTGGCCGGAACAATGCGCGTTATTTCTTATGATTACAAGGCACTTGAAAAAAGGAGGCAAATTCAATCATTTGGTAGAATAGAAAATTATTCTGCTTCGTTGGAAAGAGAGTGGTCTTTACAGACTGTACGAAATATGAGTATAGAGAACCTTGGCGAACATGAAAAGCCACTGACCGAAACGATGGAGATAGAATTTAATAGAGATGATCTCGCCAATGTCAATCGAGTCTATTTCAATCCATTTGTTGTTGGTCGATGGACGACCAATCCCTTTAAATTAAAGGAACGAAATTTTCCCGTTGACTTTGGTACGCCACAAGAAGAGACGGTTTTGGTTGTTGTCGAATACCCGCCCGGTTTTACGTTGGACGAAATGCCAAAAGATATTGCTATGGCTTTGCCAAACAAAGGAGGCCGTTTTACATTTAGTTGTGGTAATATTGGCAACAAGTTGAATATTACTTATACGTTGAGCTTATCAAAAGCAATTTATGAGGCGCAAGAATACCCCTATTTAAAGGAGCTCTTTGCTCGGATAGTTCAAATAAGACAAACAGATTTAGTTCTCATTAAAAAATAATTCATTGGCCAAATCCAAAACTTCTTTCTTCTGTCAAAGCTGTGGTTATGAATCCGCCAAGTGGTTGGGTAAGTGCCCCTCATGCAATTCCTGGAATTCTTTTGTAGAAGAGATTGTCAATAAAGAAGAACTCACAAAAAATGAATGGCGACCGGAGCCAGGAAAGACAAGGCAAGAAAAGCCAAAAACACTAAGTGAGATAGAATCCACCAAAGAGATTCGAATTAGCTCATCTGACCTCGAGCTAAATCGGGTATTGGGTGGAGGCATCGTGTATGGTTCCCTGGTTTTAATTGGAGGTGAACCGGGTATTGGAAAATCAACATTGATGCTGCAAGTTGGACTAGCGCTAAAAAAGCTCCGTGTTCTTTATGTATCGGGGGAGGAAAGTGATCAGCAAATAAAGATGAGAGCTGAGCGATTGAGTGATCTGACGAAAACCGTGAATGAAAATTTCTTTGTCCTGACCGAAACAAATACACGGAACATTTTTCAAGCAATTGAAACCATTCGGCCCCAGTTATTAATCATCGACTCCATTCAAACGTTGCATTCGCATCAGTTGGATTCAGTAGCCGGAAGCGTGGGACAAGTTCGGCAGTGTGCTGCCGAGCTGATGAAGTTTGCAAAGGAAACCAACACACCCGTTTTTTTAGTCGGACATATTACCAAAGACGGAATGCTGGCCGGACCAAAAGTGTTGGAGCATATGGTTGACACTGTTTTGCAGTTTGAGGGCGATCGGCATTTGGCCTACCGGATTTTGAGAACAACAAAAAACCGATTCGGCTCGACCTCTGAAATTGGCATTTATGAAATGTTGGGCAATGGCTTGCGCGAAGTCTCCAATCCTTCGGAGATATTGATCTCACAGAAAGATGGGAACCTGACGGGGGCTACAATTGGCGCAACGATCGAGGGCAACAGACCGTTG
>JABFSY010000467.1 GCA_013140395.1 Cyclobacteriaceae bacterium | reverse complement strand
CCATAAATACTTTGGTCTTGGCACCTCCTTCCAAAAGCCTAGCCACTAATTTCAATTGCGGAGTAAGTCCATTCCGCAGACTTCCCGTGGGTGCATTGAACGGATATGTTTCTGGATAAGTGACGGTAGGCTCTTTTGATTTCTGAAAAACGTCATAAAGCCGTTGCGCGTAGTCTTTGGATTTCTCTTCCAACCCTAGAATCCACGAGAGTTCTTTTCCGTAGGGAGAATTCACTAATGCAGCAGGTGGATAACCGCGGGGATCTACTCCGGCATCTTTGAATCCCTCGAGGCCGTTCACTAAATCGGCAAACCCCTTTGGATCATTGATCGAGATGGATGTTGGTATATTGCCTGCCTGGTGAAAGATTAGCGACACATCACTTCCCATCTCTATAGCCAATGGGTCGAGCATTGAAGGGTTTGGAAAATCGGCCGGATAACTTTGAGGAGCAAACTCTTGCTGCAAGTATCTGCCGACCCAGCCGGAGTTGAGATAATCGTCAAAGCTTCCACCCATGAAGGAGATATCTCTTCCCCGGAAATGAGACCCATTATTGTTTTTATACGACACGCCTTGAACAATGGCCATTCTACCTCTATCATACAGATCCTTCATGCCGATCATGTCAGGATGTAATCCAACCTGTGCATCTGGTGGGAGGGTCGCATCCAGTTTGATTAACTTTCGGACACTGTTCTTAATCGGAATTCCAATGTTAGGACGTCTGAAATAGTATTGGTCGTAGTCAGCAATCGGAATGACAGCATTCAATCCATCATTTCCGCCATGCATTTGTAAAATAACCAACACACGGTCATTGGTACTTTGGCTTGCCATCCTTGTGAGAGAATTGTCGGCCATGAGTTTCATGGGAATA
This sequence comes from Cyclobacteriaceae bacterium, assembly GCA_013140395.1. Classification (GTDB taxonomy): domain Bacteria; phylum Bacteroidota; class Bacteroidia; order Cytophagales; family Cyclobacteriaceae; genus ELB16-189. The sequence continues at coordinate 3,597 of JABFSY010000467.1, read as the reverse complement.
CCGCCTAAGGTAATCGGCAACGCGGCCATTGATAATTTTTGAATGAAATCTCTGCGCTTCATCTGTCAGTTAGTAAAGTTGGTATTCTGGCGATTGCATCATCGCATTGAATAGATTCTTCAATTGGTTTTCTACCGTGTCCGGATCAAGGTTATTGTTCCATCGGTTCGTCCAGGCCACTTCCGGATCGGGATCTATTTGAGGTGATTTAATAAAAGCAGTGAGGAAATAATTCATTCGCGCGGCTGTGAGGCCCGAGTTGGTGTCTGCTCCTGTGGTGTAGGTCAGGTTTTCATTTACGGGCAGGATATACTTTGCTAATTCTATGATCAAGGTTCGCGCATTGGAAGCAACCGCGGGGCTAAATTTAGTTTTCACGAAATTGACAACATCAATTTTCAGTGCACCTTGTTGGGTAGACCCCATCACCAGGCGATTAATGAAATCGTATCGTTGTGTTAAGTAGTTGGTTGAAATCCAACTACGATGGTAGATGGGAAACTGGTGGTAAGCATCATAGCCAGCCACATCAAATGGATCATAGAAAGACATCCCCATTAAACTCATTTCGCGAAGCAATTCTCCTGTTTTAGAGAAAAAATCTGCGGAGGCGGTCGGGTAGGGCGGGAGTTGAATTCCAAAAAGGCGGAGAGTGCCCACTACTAAATCTAAGGGAGACTTAATAATTCCCCCAAAACTATCGTCATCCACGCTTGGAGCAGCGTCATAAAAATGTTGACTTTGAAAAAGTTCTTCCAAAACGGGTTGGATCTTGAAACCACTGGCTGTGAAGGTGCTTGCCATTTGGGCAATGATAGTGTCATCTAGTGTTTGGTCAATCGCATGATAAACGTAAAAGCGATAGATCCTTCTACAGATATTTCGCGCTGTTTCTGGTTTGGCATAGATCTGTTCAATCAATCTGCTAATCTCGTCCAACGCACTTGCTTGAGTTGGATTAGAGCCGTTCAATAATAAAGGATCGGGTTGAATGGTTTGGTTGCCGAAACGATCACTAAACTGTTTTATGGAATTGTCATGGGCCGATGCGTTGGTAGCGCTTCCGCGCACTCTGCCGCGCGGAAGAAGTGTATCCGGATCAAGGTTGGTAAACTGGGCGTCAATTACGGTGTCGTTATTGATACTTATCTCCCAACCTGATAGTACTTTGGCAGCGGCTTGTATGTCTAGCTCTTTATAAACGAAGTAGTCTCCGATTTCAGTCACGGGCTTTGGAGTCCCTTCTAATCCGCGGCCGATGGTGTAAAGCTCATGTAATTCTCTGGCATAGTTCTCCTGGGTACTTCCTTTTACATTTAGGTAGCCATCCAACACTTTGAGCATGGCATTATCCACACTCACTTTTTTTGCCAATTCCTTAAAGTTGAATTTTAAGCCAGCATTTTTATCAAAAGCATATAGCCTGAAAAGTTGATTCTGGAAGTAAGCTGCCCGGCTATCGTCCACTTTTGAAAGGATAGTAGTGAGTACGGTATGGATAAAGAAAACAATTTTTTCACGAGTTGCATATGCAAGTGATAGCGAAGGGTCAATCCCTTGGCTAAGCATTTGACCGATGAACCAGCCCTTAAAATAGTCCTGAAGTTCGAGGCTGCCACTGTTTACGTCTTCAACGATACCAGAAAGAAACCATTCTTTGTTTGTCTCTGGGTCAACCGGTAGTATTGGGTCGGGAAGCGGCTGCAAAAATAATTGGTTCACGGCCTGATCTGCGGTAAGGTTGGCAAAAACGTCAACTAACTCTTTGGTTGGACCGAAAGAAGCTCGATGGAGTAAGTGAGCTGCACGTTTAGGCCCAAGTGTGCCGGAAAATAATGGAAGAGGCATGGATGAATTGTAATTTTCTGAAATTTAATCCGATCATTATTAATAGGTAACTCTTTAAAAGGTTAAACTGTCTTTTTTGACGTTAACCAGACTAAATTTCACTTTGACTTCTATTTGGTTCAACTTTGTTTAATGTTTAGATAATATGAAGATCATTGAATGTCCCCGCGATGCCATGCAAGGCCTTCCCGTTTTTATTCCCACGGAAAGAAAAGTAGCTTATCTATCTCAGCTCTTAAAGGTTGGTTTTGATACTATTGACTTTGGTAGTTTTGTATCACCCAAAGCAATTCCGCAATTGAGAGACACTGCAGAAGTACTTTCAAAGCTCGATCTTACAACTACAAAGTCAAAGTTATTGGCTATCGTTGCCAACACCCGAGGGGCGAAGGAGGCAGCGGAGCATAGCAGTATCACCTATCTTGGTTTTCCCCTTTCTATTTCCGAGACTTTTCAACAGCGGAATACCAACAAATCAATTGCAGATGCCCTCGTTTCAATTGAGGAGATTCAGGAAATTTGTCTTAGAAAAAACAAAGTCCTCGTCACTTATATAAGTATGGGTTTTGGAAATCCATATGGAGATCCATATGATACAGAAACTGTCGAACAATTTACAGACTTGCTTAGCGCCATGAATGTTCGCATAATTTCTCTTGCCGACACCATTGGTGTTTCCAAACCCGACCAGATTCAGAAGTTGTTTGGTGGCTTGACAAAAAAGTATTCAACGATTGAATTTGGAGTGCATCTTCACTCTAACCCTGCCACAGCCGTTGAAAAAATAGCTGCGGCTTATGCATCAGGATGTCAGCGATTCGATGGGGCGATTAAGGGATTTGGCGGATGCCCGATGGCAGAAGATGAACTTGTCGGGAATCTGGCAACAGAGACGGTTCTCTCTTACTTAGATTCAAAACAGGATGCTCCACCTATTGATAGGGGTGCATTTAATGAAGCACTTCTTCTGGCTGATACCATTTTTTCGCACTAGTGAAAAAAAATCAAGTCAGCTTAAGAAAAAATGCGGAGCGAAGTGCCCGTTAACTCCGTTTTATATTGAGTAAGTGGACGATTGGCCGGGCCGTTGGTCACTTGGCCTGTTGCACTAAATGTGGCGCCATGGTTTGGGCAACGAAAATTGTTACTACCACTTTGATATTGAATCGTAGTGCCTTCGTGTGTGCAAATGGCTGACACGGCTAAAAAATTTCCAGTTGTTGTACGCGCAACAATTACACGGTTACTTACCAAGAAGCCACCATTGGTTGCCAACGGGCCCGAAGATATGTCAATAGTAAAATCAACGTTCGTGGGTGTTGTTGGGGAAATATCGTTTGACGAACAGCTGTTCAGGGTACTGATACAGGCTGGTAGTAGCAGCGCAGCTACTCCAAAACTTACTTGCGATAAAAATTCTTTTCTGTCCATATTTCAAAAATTGGGTGGTAAAAGGATATCTGTCTATTAAACAGAATTTCCATTCTTTTGTTGCCTGGATTTACTTTAAGCCGGCCAGCGAGAACATCTTTCCGGGAAGTGATTTAACGATGTTCTTGAATTCTAGACCCAGTAGTAAAGACGCTAATAGGCTTGGAGGGAGCATTGTTTTAATAGATAGTTCGTCTATCATCATGGCGCCTTTTTTTTCCGACAATATTCTCACTATGGTTTGCTCATCGGGTTCTAGTTGGCTAACATCCATGGAAAAAGTTTTTTCTTTTTTTAGGTTGTCATCTTCTGCAGACC
>JABFSY010000424.1 GCA_013140395.1 Cyclobacteriaceae bacterium | reverse complement strand
CCTGGATTTATCCGTAACATGAATGACGATATGATCAAGAAATTGGGGGAGAACAACGGAGTGATACAAATCAATTTTGGTTCTACTTTCTTAGACTCTACTGTGCGGGCTCAAAATGAAGAGAACCGAAAGAAATTGCAGGCTCAGTTGGATGAAAAGAATTTAAAAATGACTGATTCTTTGGCTAAGCCAATCATAGAACAATTCAAAAAGCTCAATCCATCGCTTTTCGCGGATGTAGAAACGGTCGCTACCCACATCGATCACGTTGTGAAGCTAGTCGGTATAAACCATGTAGGTATAGGTTCAGATTTTGATGGAGTGGGCGATAGTTTGCCTACTGGCTTGAAAGATGTCTCTCAATATCCCAATTTGATCTATGTGCTTTTGAAAAGAGGATACACTGAAGCAGATATTGAGAAAATATGTTATAAAAATGTGTGGAGGGTGTGGAATAAGGTGGAGGAAGTGGCGAAAAGCAAGCAATGATGATTATCTTTGTTTTATATTAAAAAGTATTTTTGTTAGTTGAGATTTGAAGTTATCCAATCAGTTCATATGAAAAATTTACTATTAGTTTCTACGTTGATTGCTGCTTTTTTTTCTGTCCATTCTCAGCAGATGATAAGCATCACACCCAAAAAGCCGATTGTCTGTTATTTGGAAGCAAAAGACAAACACACTTTTATTGGCCCACCAAAAGTTTTTCTGAAGGCAAAGAATAATCCAGGCGCAAGAACCACTACTGCTGTTTTTGAAGTCCAGTATATCGGCTTTGATGCACAATCAAAAGCGGCATTTCAGCATGCGGTGGATATTTGGTCTACGCTAATTGAGTCCCCTGTTAAAATTAAGATCCGTGCTTTTTGGAGGCCATTGGGAGCTAGTGTATTAGGTTCAGCTATTTGGGCAAATGCCTATGCAAATTTCCCCAATGCTCAAAAACTTAATACTTTTTATCCAGTGGCATTGGCTGAAAAGATAGCAGGCAAAGATTTAAACCATCCTGATTCGGTTGATATCTTTGCTAACTTTAGTAGTGAAACAGCTTGGTATTATGAAACAAGCGGAACGCCTCCTTCACAAACCACTGACTTAGTTTCCGTAGTGCTTCATGAAATTGGTCATGGACTTGGCTTTGTTGACTCCTATGATGTTACAAGTGGTCAAGGCGAAGTTGGCGTGCAGGGATCTGGTATTCCTATCATCTATGATTTAAGCATTGAAAATTCTACTAATCAAAACCTTTTTCAATCTTTTACATCCCCATCTTCCGCATTAAATACTCAACTTATAAGTAGTAACCTTTTTTATAACTCACCACTTGCCACTGCACAAAATGGGGCGCGTCCTCGTGTATATGCCCCTACTACTTGGAGTGGAGGAAGCAGCATCGCTCATTTGAATGAAAATACTTATCCATCAGGAAACATTAATTCGTTGATGACCCCACAAATTGGCTTCACAGAAGTCATGCATGACCCAGGGCCGATTACGATGAATATCTTCAGTGACATGGGTTGGGTTGGTACTAGAATGGAACACACCTCTTCAAATAAAGAGTCTTTTGGTATAACTACATTAACCACCAAGATAAGTAGCGACAATGGTTATGATGCGAGTAAAGTAAAATTGAAATTTATTAAGAAAAGTGGGGGAGCTGAGACAGAAGTTGCTGGTGTTGCTACCGGAAATGCCAATGAATTCTCCTTTTCAATCCCAGCTAGTGCTAGCATTGATACTCTATTCTACCTCATCTCTTCTATAGATAATATAGGACGAGAATTTACTAACCCTGGAAAATTTGCGAGGCCAAAAGATACAGACCTTCAAGGGAGATTTACAATTGGGTTAGGCCCAGATTCAAAGGCACCAGTAATTGTGCATACTCCAAAGACATTCATTGCTGAATCGGCCATTTCCTTAAAATTAGACGCAGTTGTTTCCGATAATATTGGCATTCAAGACGTATTTGTTGATTATTCAATTAACAATATTACTAAGCCTGCTTTGCCAATGACTCAGATTGGAGCAATTTCAATTACAAATAATTCTCTACTCGCCACTTATTCATCTAGTTATACAACCACCATTAACTTTAATCTTGGAGATATAAAAGCAGGAGATATTGTCACCTACAAAATTCGAGCGAAGGACAATTCTGCTGGCCAAAATGTTGGATTTAGCCCCTCCTCTACAACCTCTCATTCAGTCAATGTTGTTGGTCTTGCTTCTACTCAAGATTCCTATCAAAACAACTTCGACAATTTGGTGTCCACTGATTTTTTTGGAGACCCTCAATTTACAGTTTCAAAACCATCGGGGTTTGATAATGGCGCTATTCACACCGTTCACCCATATCCAGAAGCAGGAAGTGGCCCCAACTTAAATTTCATTTACCAGTTGCGTATACCTATAAAAGTTAAGGCGCAAGATGCCACAATTAAGTTTGATGAAATTGTTTTAGTAGAGCCCGGTACTTCCAATGATTTCACTAATCCGGATTTCTTTGATTACGTTGTTGTTGAGGGATCAAAAAATGGAGGTACTACTTGGGCGCCCATTGCCAATGGTTACGACTCTCGTGATAATGGTGATTGGTTAACAAAATATAATAGCTCTATTGTTTCTAATATTTCCAAGGGGGTTGGAGATCCAACTTTGTATAGACCAAGAGTACTCAACCTATTGAATAAATTCGTTGCTGGTGATGAAGTAGTTATCCGCTTTCGTCTTTTTTGTGATGCCGGAGCTGCTGGATGGGGTTGGGCTATTGATAATTTAAAAATCCAAATTGATGATATTCCTCCTACATTGCTCCATAACCATGTTGACTATAAGATTGGCAGCTCAACTCCTCTAAGCCTTACAGTCTCTGCTAACGATGGTAGTGGTTTGAAATCACTAACGATTGAATACAAAGTGAACAATGGCTCGATAGTAGTGGTTCCAATTACACTTGCAAATGGAGTTAGCCTATATACATTGGATTTAGGTATATCATTGCTATCGGTTGGCGATGTGATTGAATATAGGATCAGATCATCAGATAATATAGATAATGAAATCTTATTGCCAGCAACAGACTTCTTTAAAGTACCAATTATTTCTTTAGGCACAGCCGTCAATCAATATGTTTCTGATTTCAATTCTACCAATGCAGATTTCGTAGGGAATTTCTTTTCAATCTCAACTCCTGCAGGGTTTAGTGATGGAGCAATGAATACTTCACATCCTTATCCAAATGGATTCGGACTTACTGGTCCTTCAAGTTATTCGTATACGTTGAAGAAACCGATAACGGTAAGTGCTTCTAATCCCAACATTGTTTTTAATGAAGTAGTAATCGCTGAGTCCGCTTTAAACACGGACTATGTAGTTGTCGAGGGCTCTAAAGATAATGGGATAAGTTGGGAAGCCATATTCGATAAATACTCTAGTAATGCTTTTCCTGATTGGCAAAATAGTTTTAATACAAAACAAAATGGTATCCCTTCCCTTTACAAACTACGCCTTTTCGATATTACTAAATCGGGCAAGTTCAAGGCTGGGGACAACATCTTAATCAGATTCCGCCTTAATGCCAACGCCACTGTCAACGCGTGGGGCTGGGCCATTGATAATCTCAGCATACAAGGGCCAATCACTGGTATAGAAAAGCCACTCATCGAAAATTCATTTAGTGTATACCCTAACCCAACTAGCGGATCAAGAGTGATGGTAAAATTCAATACAATAGATGACTCGCCAGTGCAAGTTCAATTGCTAAGCGCTCGTGGGGATGTGCAAGAAAGCGTAACAGTGCAACCGATATCCAAAACAGTTGAGCGGGAGTTCTTTGTAGGAGACTGGTCAAATGGCCTATACATTGTAAAAGCTGAAGTGAGCGGATCAGTGATAACCAGAAAGTTTGTTAAAACGCAGTAAGCGAAATGTCAAATTGTAGCAAAAGGGAGGTCTAGGCCTCCCTTTTTTATTTCTCCTCGTTTTCAATAATATAATCTTCAAAATGAGAGGATTGGTTTCTCTAGCTTCTTATTTTTGCTCGATTTATCCAACCCATCTATGCCAAGAGACCGCAGTATTCGCTCCATTTTGATTATAGGAAGTGGCCCCATCGTGATCGGCCAAGCTTGTGAATTTGATTATGCGGGCTCTCAGGCCTCCCGATCATTACGCGAAGAGGGCATCGAAGTAATTCTCATCAACTCGAACCCTGCCACCATCATGACCGACAAGGTGACGGCTGACCATGTGTATCTGTTGCCTCTGGAGAAAAAATCAATCCGTGAGATTCTGGAAAAACATCATGTGGATGCCGTATTGCCCACTATGGGCGGCCAGACTGCGTTGAACCTCTGCATCGATTGTGATAAGGCTGGTATTTGGGAACACTACGGAGTGAAAATAATTGGAGTAGATATAGCTGCCATCGAAACAACGGAGGACAGAGAGAAATTCCGATTAAAGATGATAGAACTGAAC
>JABFSY010000423.1 GCA_013140395.1 Cyclobacteriaceae bacterium | reverse complement strand
TACACTCCACATTCTGTCTTTTGGCATGAATAGAAATAGTAGTGTTTCCACTGCTAACAATAATAGCCGAAATTCCTATTTGTTCTAAAATGGATTGGTGCAATTTCTCTACCCTCGCATACCCTTCGTCTGCTCCTGCAGTGCGAATGCCTAAATCTGTGTCACGATTATGCCCGTCATACGCATGAAGGCCAATAGGTGAAATACTCTTCATTGATTGGCAGAACATAAAAAGTGGAAGTGTTTTTTCGGGTGTTATGCCTGTTCGATTCATGCCCACATTCAAATCCAAAAAAACATTCACAACCACACCCTGTTCATTTGCCGCGGCAGCCAGTTCCTTTGCGGTCACTTCATTGTCTATCAAGCAAGAAAATTTTGTGGACGGAAATTTCTGGATCAGTTGGATCAGTCGTAATTTCCGCGGCCCCACCGGTTGATAAGCCAACAATACATCGGGAGCGCCAATCATGGCGAGCATCTCTGCCTCAGCAATAGTTGCTGCTTTGAATTTTTGGATGCCCGCATCCATCATCAGGCGGCAGACTTCAGCACACTTGTTGGTCTTTACATGTGGTCGCAACCTTGTGACGTCTGGAACAAACTCTTTAAGTATTCTGATGTTTTCTTTTACACGATCTGGAAATACCGTTAAAGAAGGTGAGTCCAGTTCGTCAACGTTGTCTATCTCAAACCAGTTTTTCATTTCGCTCGGGCTAGTGCTGTAAAGGTAACGGATAGATGGGATTTCTTGATTCTAAAAATCCGTTAAGAAGAAATACAATTGCTACCCGAAAATCTTATTCCGCAACCGGAAAATGTATCTCTGTAACTAATTGTTCTTCCGATACCTGACCCGGCATATTCATGTAGACTTCAAAGGGATCAATTCCTTTGCGGTGCTTAAACTCCTTGCCACGCTGCATCATGTATTGGGTTGTCCACGCATTGCCTAAATGTTTGTACGGTCCCGTGTGCGATATGGTATTTACTTTAATTGCGGGAATAATGCCACTGATAAATCCTTCGGGCAATGAATTGGGAACTTCTTTCACAGGAAAGGCCGATGTATAAACGACTTTATTTTTTACTACATCCCAAACATGATAGATTGAAAAACCAGGGCCCGCCATCTGGTTAGCATTTTTCGCTGCCCAAGTGGAGAGCTTACCGAAATCATCTGCCATTGTGGTATTCAGTGTATCCATCGTGCAGGTTGTTTTGATTCCAATGTATTTGTTCCCAGCGTATTGATGGATGCCTTTAAAATCTAGTTTGGAAGGTACAGCTCCGGTCTCTACATAATCCTTCAACATGCGAAGGCCACGATCGTAATCGGAGCCAATGTAGGCGGTCATCATCTTCGTCATAAAGAACATAAAAAAGGGAAGACTTCCCGTCATACTCCACGTTACTTCAGTAGCTTGTCCTTGTTGCTTTAACTCAAACCATACGGGCGAAGTGGATTTCCATGGCTTTAAAAAATGAACAACCATATCTAACCGATGCGGGCTATTTTCTTTCAGCACTTTCATTTCTCCGCTGCCCGTGCGTTTACCGTTCCAGTTGTATTCTTTGCCTCCAGTTTTTACCTCCACTTTCACTCCTGGCTCTGTAATTAGCCAGAGAGACCAAGCTCGCCAATGGTGATAATCGCTGATGATGGAATAGACTTTTTCAGGCGAAGCCTGAATAGTGATGGATTTGGCAACGTGAAAGGCGGGCATAGGTATGGGGTTTTGAGCAAACGAATATAAGAAAAAGCAAGATTATTCTACAACCAAGACACGCAACAACTAAATTAGATCAACATCAACAGGCGGTGGCGCTGGCGGTGGTGATAGAAAAATTGAGAGTCTCAAATTTTGTGCTTTCCTGTTGTCATTCTTTAACTTTTATTACCCCCTTCCTATATAAGTCCAACGCTGTTTTTAGAATCTTCGTGATAGTCTTTATCGGTAAATCCTTTCTTGGGTTAACCCTGAAAATCTTCATTCTGGTGCGGGCGCCTTCCTCCAATTTGGGATGATCAAGGTATTTTCCTTCTACCATAAGGATGTAAGGCTCGTCCGTTTTTTTATCGGTCCATAGGTAGCAAAACATCTTTTTCTTATAGCAGAAGCAGGGCATTCCCCACTTCCGCGTTTCTGTGACATTTGTGTCTTGATCAAATATAATACTCCTCAATGCAAGTAAGCAGCTCTTGTTAGGCTCTACCTTCTTCAGATAGTAGCTATGTAGTTCTTGAACCATTTCTCGTTATTAAAAAAAATCAGCTTCTACGTTCGCTGGATTTTGGGCAAATCCACCGCCACTTTACCCAGCATCTGTCTGCTGTTATCGTGAAATTTGACCCACACATAAAAGTCGTTGAATATACAAAAACGTTGGATTACACTTCAACCCCGCTAACCACAAGCCTTATGAACATTGCAACTATCCAAACCGCAAAAAGAGCAACATCGTTTTTTCTCCACGTTGCTGGTCGGGAGACCCGCAACAACAAGGGGTTTAAAGATATGCCCCACTCTTTACTAGAAACAGTCCTCTGGCTCTATTTTCATTCCAGTTCATTTTATTAAATTTGAATACTAAAGACGAAACATCTTAGTATGTCATTTCCATTGCCTTCTGTTCGCATTTACAAAGTAAAAAAATGGAAAAAACTTTCCATCATGCTTACCATCGTTGGTTGCGTTGCTATCATAGGCTTTGCAATTATCGTGGCCGCAAAAGCTAATGCCTCAAACCCAATATGGCTATACTTGATTGGTATTTCGGTGGTGGGTTTGTTAGCCTTTACAGCTATTTACTCGTTGAAAACAATGACGAGCGAATTGATTATCCATTCAAACAAAGTAGAGCTAAAGACGCTGTTGTCTACTCGTTCAGTTCCATTCTCTTCTATAGAAGGTTACAGAATCTTCGATAGTGGAGACAGTGATGATATTGGTGATACCATTTGCATCGAACCTATTGACAAAAATCAATTAATCCCTCCCGTAGCGTTGACCGATAAAGAAATTCTTATCCGGTGGCTCAAGGATAATTTTACTGATCTTACTGCTACCGAATATGCCAAAGTAGAAAAAGAATTATTGTCAGACCAAACACTTGGCGAAAACATAAACATTCGCGAAGAGAATTTACAGCTTGGAAAAAAAGTAGCGGTTTGGTTAACGGCCTTTGCAATTCTTTGCCCCCTGGCACTGCAATTTACTAATCCGTACAATAGCATGGCTTTTATTTCCATCTCCATTGTACCCATTACTTTCATTTGCGTTCTACGATTTAAAGGAATTATTCATTATAGCTACCGCCCCAATGGTGTTCGCCCCACTGCTTTTTTCGCCTTGTTTATATCCACCATTTTGCTGTGCATGTACGGTATCTTCAACTACAATTATCTTGAGCATACGCAGCTGTGGATACCTGTTTTTGTGGTTGCCCTTATACTATGGGTTCTTCTCTTAGCAACTACCAATGAATTCAGCAAGCGCACCTCAAGCGATATTATTACTGCAATCGCATTTCTTGTCTTGATGGTCTTGTATAGTTGGGGAACTTACCGAATCACCAACTGCATATTTGATAGTGAGCCCGGACAAAACTACGTTTCCGAAGTAGTTTCTAAACGAGTTAGTGAGGGTGATGGTAGCGATACTTATTACGTTACCATTAAACCAGTTGGTCCCCTGAACGATTACGAAATTTCAGTAGAGGAAGAAGTGTATTTCAGGACAGAAGAGGGCGCACCTGTAAGTGTAATTATTAAAAAAGGAAGGTGGGGCACCCCTTGGTATTATTTAGATACAAAGGAATAAATCCAACTTTCGTGTAAGCGGCTTTGTGCATATTATTATTTTTTGCTTTCAATTAAAATAGACGGGTAAACATTCTTTCCAACCACACCCATAAAACCCCTTGCACCTCTGCTGGCGATTCGATAGATTGTTCGATCTTAACTCAAAAACTATGAAAACGTTTCTCAAAATAGCCCTTTTAGTCTGCCTTACTTCTTTAACGTTTGCTCAGACGAAAACACCCATCGTGGCGGGCGACTTGATGAAAATCGTCACCACCAACCAAATACAAATCTCACCCGATGGCAGCCGCGCAGCATTGGTTGTCAACCGCAAAGCAGTCAAAAACGAAAATGAATACTACTACACACGCCATTTGTATTTGCTGGATCTGACGGGCAAAGACGAACCGCGCCAACTCACCTTCGGTGATAAAACCGATGGCCAACCCCAATGGAGCCCCGATGGCAAAACCCTTGCCTTTGTGCGCAGTGAGAATGACAAGTCGCAGGTATGGCTGCTGTCTTTGAGCGGTGGCGAGGCGTACTCCATTACAAAATCCGATTTCGGGGCCAGCAACCCGCGGTGGAGTCCGGATGGAAAGAAGATTTTGTTTACTTCTTCCGTTCCCTTCTATGCTATCAATGGTTCACTATCCTGGACATATGAGCGTCCGGGAAGAG
>JABFSY010000080.1 GCA_013140395.1 Cyclobacteriaceae bacterium | reverse complement strand
CACAGGCTCAGGCTGACAGGTGGTTAAGAAGCTACCACCCGTTAGCTAAATAAACACGTAATCCGTACTTTTGAGGCCTAACACCGCTTTCCGATGGCTGCTGCTACTTCTGAGAAAAAAGAGAAATCCGTTTCCATGGCCGGGCATACCGCGCCCGAGCCGTACAAACCCAAAAACAAATTGCGCATCGTCACTGCAGCCAGCTTGTTTGATGGGCACGATGCGGCCATCAACATCATGCGCAGGATCATTCAGGCCACGGGCGTAGAGGTGATTCACCTCGGCCACGACCGCAGTGTGGAAGAAGTGGTGAACACTGCCATACAAGAAGATGCGCAGGCCATTGCGCTCACGAGCTACCAGGGCGGCCACACAGAATACTTTAAATACATGTATGACTTGCTGCAAGAAAAGGGCGCGAGTCATATCAAAATATTTGGCGGTGGCGGTGGCGTGATCTTGCCCGATGAGATCAAAGAGCTGATGGACTACGGCATCACTAAAATTTATTCGCCTGATGATGGGCGCGCGATGGGCTTGCAGGGAATGATCAATGATTTGGTGGAGCGGAGTGATTTTGCAACAGGGGAAAAAGTTACTAGTGAAAAGTTAACAGTGAATAGTCATGTGCAGATCGCTCAATTGATTTCGGGTGCGGAAAATTATTTTGAGAAACACAAAGCTGTTTTTGAAGAGATCAACCAAAAAGCCGAGCTGTCCAAAGCTCCGGTGTTGGGGATCACGGGCACTGGTGGCTCGGGCAAATCTTCGATGGTGGATGAAATTGTAAGGCGATTTTTAATTGACTTCAAGGACCCCGCTAAAGACGGGGCAGGCAAAACGATTGGATTGATTTCGGTCGATCCATCGAAACGCAAAACAGGTGGTGCGCTGTTGGGTGATCGAATTAGAATGAATGCCATCAACAACTCAAGGGTGTACATGCGCTCGCTGGCTACGCGCCAAAGTAACTTAGCATTGTCGGCTTATGTAAAAGAAGCAATACAAGTATTAAAGGCAGCCGGCTATGATCTGATTATTTTAGAAACATCGGGCATTGGGCAGAGTGATACTGAAATCCTAGACCACAGCGATGTGTCGCTCTATGTGATGACACCTGAATATGGTGCGGCTACGCAATTGGAAAAAATCGATATGCTCGATTTTGCCGATGTGATAGCATTGAACAAATTTGACAAGCGTGGTGCATTAGATGCTTTACGCGATGTAAAAAAACAATATCAGCGCAACCACAACCTTTGGGACAAAAAGCCGGAAGACATGCCGGTGTATGGCACGATTGCTTCGCAATTCAACGACCCGGGTACTAATCAACTTTACAAGCATTTAATTGATACGCTCAACGCGAAGACGAATGCAGATTTGATCTCGTCATTTGAGATAACCCGCGAAATGAGTGAGAAGATTTTTGTGATCCCTCCGCACCGCACTCGCTACCTGAGCGAGATATCGGAGACGAACCGCAAATACGACCAGTGGGTAAACGAGCAAGCGGAAGTCGCTCAGAATTTATATGCGATTGAAAAAGTGAAGTCGCTGCTCAAAACCAAAGCAGAATTGGAAAGCGAAGAAAGCAATTTGAGATTGAGCTTGAGCCCGAAGAATTGGAAACTGATTGAAGAGTGGCCGGCCAAAGTGCAGCAATACAAAGCGCCTTTGTTCAAATTTAAAGTGAGAGATAAAGAACTCGCCATTCAAACCCACACCGAATCGTTGTCGCATTCGCAAATACCAAAAGTAGTATTGCCTTCTTACAAAGCGTGGGGCGATTTGTTGAAATGGATGTTGCAGGAAAATGTGCCAGGAGAATTTCCATACACAGCAGGCATTTATCCTTTCAAACGCGAAGGCGAAGACCCAACGCGCATGTTCGCGGGCGAAGGTGGCCCCGAGCGTACTAACAGACGCTTTCATTATGTGAGCAAGTCGATGCCGGCCAAAAGGTTATCGACTGCCTTTGACTCGGTCACACTTTATGGCAACGACCCGGATTACCGTCCGGATATTTATGGAAAGATTGGCAACTCGGGCGTTTCGATCTGTTGCTTAGATGACGCCAAGAAATTGTATAGCGGCTTTGATTTGTCTGATCCAAAAACTTCTGTCTCGATGACAATCAACGGCCCCGCACCGATGCTACTCGCCTACTTCATGAATGCGGCCATCGACCAGCAATGTGAAATTTATATCAAGAAGAATGGATTGGAGGAGGAAGTGCGGAAGAAGATTAAAGCGATGTATACCAAGGGCGATGCCCCAGCCTATCAGGGAGAACTGCCGGAAGGAAATAATGGATTGGGATTAATGCTGCTTGGCACAACCGGAGATCAGGTGTTACCGAAAGATGTTTACGAAAAAATTAAAGCAGACACACTTACACAAGTGCGTGGCACGGTGCAAGCCGATATTTTAAAAGAAGATCAGGCACAGAACACGTGTATCTTCTCAACAGAGTTTGCCTTGCGCCTGATGGGCGATGTGCAACAGTATTTTATTGACAAGAGTGTCCGCAATTTTTATTCAGTTTCGATCTCCGGCTATCACATTGCTGAGGCGGGCGCGAATCCGATCACGCAGTTGGCATTTACCCTTTCAAATGGTTTCACTTACGTGGAGTATTATTTGAGTCGTGGGATGGACATCAACGAGTTTGCTCCTAACCTTTCGTTCTTCTTCTCCAATGGCATCGATCCGGAATATGCGGTGATCGGACGAGTAGCACGGAGAATTTGGGCAAAGGCCATGCGCGAAAAATACGGAGCGAATGCGCGCAGCCAAATGATGAAGTACCACATTCAAACTTCGGGTCGCTCGTTGCATGCGCAAGAAATTGACTTCAACGACATCCGTACTACGCTGCAAGCACTGTACGCCATTTATGATAATTGTAATTCGTTGCACACCAATGCCTACGATGAGGCGATCACCACCCCTACCGAGGGATCGGTTCGCAGGGCAATGGCTATTCAATTGATCATTAACAAAGAGTTGGGCTTGGCCAAAAATGAAAATCCATTGCAAGGGTCGTTCATTATTGAAGATCTGACGGATTTAGTAGAAGAAGCAGTTCTTTTAGAGTTCGACAAAATCACCGAGCGCGGTGGCGTGTTGGGCGCGATGGAAACGATGTATCAGCGCGGAAAAATTCAGGAAGAGAGTTTGTACTATGAAACTTTGAAGCATACGGGCGAATATCCAATTATCGGAGTGAATACATTCTTGAGTTCACAAGGCTCACCGACTATTATTCCGGGAGAAGTTATTCGTGCCACCACGGAAGAGAAAGAATACCAGATAAAGATGTTGCGAAATCTCCACACTTTTCAGGGAAACAAAATCGATATCTCTATCGATAAAGTGCAGGAAGCCGCAGTTCAAAACAAAAATATCTTTATTGAATTAATGGAAGCAGCCAACGTTTGCTCGCTGGGTCAGATAACGAGAGCGCTGTTTGAAGTGGGCGGGCAATATCGGAGGAATATGTAGTTCCCGATCATTGGTAGAAATAAAAAAAGCCCCGCGATACGGGGCTTTTCTATTTAAATAAAGCTACTACGGTTACTTGATCACCTTTGTAGAACCTGCGCCATTAGTGATTTCAAATGAAGGTGTACCAACAACATCCTTCAAGTTATATACTAAACCAAAGTTACCGTTGATGGTCATGTTCTCATTGTGAACAAGATTGTTATCACCATCAAAAATGCGAACATTGATTTTCTCCGTTTTTTCGTTAGCAACTGTTAATAAGTATTTACCTTCTTCACTCACTTTAGAAACGTGGATGTTCTTAATTGGAGTCTCAACTTGGTAAGCTACTTTTTGTAATTGCTTACCATTTTGGTCAGCGATTTCAATGATATACTCACCGGCATCCATTCCATTAAAATTAACAGGAAGGATAAAACCTTTCGTTGCGTTGATTTCTTGTGTGAATACTACTTTACCACCTTGTCCGTAAATCTTCATGATTACGGTCTGCTTGCTATCATTAGTACTGTGGTATATCACTTTGAACATACCGGTCTCCTTTTGATTAACTACTACAAGTTGAGAATTGCTTGGCTCAATAGCAAAGGAAAAAATGCTCGCCAATACCATCATACCTGCTAATACAACTGATTTAGTTTTCATAATTAGTTTTTATTTTTTGTTTATGCTGCAAATATACGGGCCGATGAAACGCAAGGCCGAAAGTTGTAAGTAAACTTGATTTTTAACACAAAAAATCGTTTGCGAAATTCTTAAACAAATATTTTGATTTCATCCATCCCTATTTTGACACCATGACTAGAAGCCGAGGCTTGAAGTGAAAATTAAAATTGACAATCGTTTGCATTGCTGAAAGAAAAAATGAGGCCGTCTCAAAAGTCGAGGCGGTCTTTTTTTTGTTTTTGGGAGGTTGAGGTGAAGGATTTGGTTGAAGAAAAAAATGGAGATCAGCTTAGGCTGCTATTTTCGCCAGATTGTGTGCTAATGCA
>JABFSY010000413.1 GCA_013140395.1 Cyclobacteriaceae bacterium | reverse complement strand
GTGCAAGGAAACATTCAAGGTGAAATCATTCCAGCTTCTGATCGAAACGACAACCTGATTTTGGACGGGTATGATAATTTTGTTCCAGGTTATGCATTGGTCAATCTTTCTGTAGCCAAATCTATTCAGCGCCTCCGTTTTCAGTTAGGTGTTGATAACCTCCTTGATTACACCAACCCAATTTTTATACCCAACCTTCCTGGTCGCTTGATCTATGGAAGTGTGTCGTTTTCCTTGTTTGAAAAATCTAAAAACCAATAAATTGTATGAAGTCTGTTTTATCTATCGTCTGTTTGTTTTATGTTTCAACGTTTATTTCGTGTAGCAAATCTGATCCCGCACCTACACCTGTCACTGCTAGTCGATTTTCAAATTTGCCTGCCGATCCTGCCACTTCATTCGATCCGAATACGGGCGCACCGACCGGCTTCACAAATAAATTTACGTTTTTTAGTTTTGCAACCGGTGCAGTGGTTGATAGTCCATCCGGCACCAATTGGGACTTAGCATTTCGCGCAACCACCATATTAGTAAATGGAGGAACTAGCGGTGCTGGCAAAGGTGCTGCTCAAATTCTTACGGGCATTTTTGATGACGTTGCAAACGCACCAACTGATGGTTATAAACAAGATAACGATGCTGGCGGGTTAAACCCCGCAGCTGCACCCAACGCTAACTTAGCTATACCCACTGGTTCAGGCAACGCGTGGTATGTAGCCACGGGAGGCGGGCCAAGTAGTCCTTCTGTGATTACCGCTACAGCGGGCAAAGTTATTGTTTTAAAAACTGCTGAAGGTAAGTATGCAAAGATGGAGATTTTGAGTTATTATAAAGATGCACCTGCTCCTGTAAACCCTTTGCGTGACATAGCTAGATATTATACGTTTCAATATGTATATCAGCCGGATGGAAGTACACGGTTGAAATAGAGCTTATTAATTTGTAATTGATTTTTTTGCAACTTGTTTGATTGGGAATGGAAGACGAAGTGCTAGCTTTGATTGCTATTACGCTATGAAGTTGTCTAAAAAGGCTTTCGGAATTTGTGTTAGATATGTTTTTTTGTTGACTGTCTTCAGTTGCTCCAACAACGACCCATCACCGGTAGCACTAACTCCAGTCACATACAAAAACCTCAATGCAGATTATGCCCCCATTGTGTTCACGCCTACAGGTGAAGCAGTTCGGCCTAAGCAAACGAATAGGTTCACCTTTTTTAGTTTCCTCACGGGAACACTTGTCAACAGAACTGATAGTGCTACAGCAAAATGGGATGTGGCCTTTCGGGGCACTACCATTATTGTAAACGGGGGTACAAACAGGAAAGGGAATGCAGGTGTGCAACTTGTTGACGGTGCCTTTGAAGATCTGCTGACTGCACCAATCGATGGCTATAGTACCGACAACCAGGTTGATGATAGAAAGCCGGTGCCGACTTCTTATGCTATTCAAGATCAATCTGAAAAAGGTTGGTACTCATTTGATCCTTTAACTAGGTTGATAGCGCCCATTCCGGAAAAGATAATTGTTGTTAAAACCTCTGACGGAAGATATGCGAAGATGCAGATACTGAGTTTTTATCAAGGTGCGCCTGCAACTGTGAATAGCCTTGCTGATTTAGATCGTTACTATACATTCAGGTATATCTATCAGCCGGGAAACTCAAACAGTTTTTAATAATTCATTTTAAAATGTTCCTTTCATAGTGGCATTTCAACTAACACTCGAATGAAGTTTAGAATAAAGCTGCTCCGTTTTGTAGGAATCACCGAAGGCATTTCCTTTTTGATCTTGTTGCTAATTGCGATGCCACTAAAGTATTTTTTTGGCTGGCCCTTCGCAGTGAAAGTAGTAGGTTGGGCACATGGAATTTTGTTTGTGGCATACATCTTTGCGGTGCTATTGGCCATCAGGGCGATGAAATGGAGTTGGTTTTCTGTTGGGGTTGCACTGGCGGCTTCGTTGGTACCGATAGGTACGTTTATGTTAGATAGATCATGGAAAAGGAGAGAGAATGAGTTAGCTGGATAATTTGAATCTGTGTTTGGCCGATTATCCTACAAACTGTTACATTTGCACTCTGTTTTTATAAAACGGGCCCTTAGCTCAGCTGGTTAGAGCATCAGACTCATAATCTGAGGGTCGCTGGATCGTTCCCAGCAGGGCCCACTTTTAAAATTCCTGTTACAAAGGCGTTCTTGTGCCGTCCAATCCATCCATTAAGAATGTTATTTTCGACTTGGGTGGAGTCATTCTTGATTTAGATGTTAACCAAACTTACCAGCAATTCGCAGCACGGAGCGGAAAAACGGTCGATCAGTTGAAGGCCAAAGCGGCAAATGTTACATTTTTTGAAGATTTTGAACGAGGACTTATTTCAGATACAGCCTTTAGAGACCAGTTAAGATTGTTTTTGGAAATTGACTTGTCAGACGAGCAAATCGACAACGGTTGGAACGCGATGTTATTGGATTTGCCCGTTGCCCGTCTTGATCTGCTAAAAAAGATTAGGCTAAATTTTCGAATTTTTTTACTGAGCAACACAAACAATATTCATCTTCAGACTTTTAATAGTATTGTCCGCACTGTTATTGGCGATCAGCTGTTCGGCAACTACTTTGAGAGAGATTATTACTCACATCTTCTTGGCATGCGCAAGCCGGATCGGGAAATTTTTCAATACGTTTTGCACCAGAATGAATTGAAAGCGGAAGAAACTCTTTTTTTGGACGACAGCGTTCTTAACTTGCAAGGTGCAGCAACCTTAGGCATCCAGACTTTTCACATTCAACACCCCGATCAACTATTTTCCCTTTTTAATGAAGCATAGTTTTAAAGAATACCTTTTACATGGCGGCCTGTTTATCGTCACGTTTATCACCACTACCATGGCGGGTGCTGAATGGACGAATGGAAAATCAATTCTAGCTGATTCTTACACTTGGGCAGATTTTGCGAGCGGACTACCGTATTCTATTTGTTTCCTGATGATATTGACGGCTCATGAATTTGGGCATTATTTCGTAGCGGTCTACTACCGCGTTAGAACCACCCTGCCTTTTTACATTCCACTTCCACCGGTCTCGTTAATGCTTGGCACATTGGGTGCCGTCATTCGTATCAAAAGCCCTATACGGTCTACGAAAGAAAACTTTGATATTGGTGTTGCCGGGCCGTTGGCCGGGTTTGTTGTGTCCGTTGGTTTTCTGATATATGGATTCACCCATTTGCCGCCACCCGAATACATTTTTCAGTTTCATCCGGAGTACGAACAGTACGGGCTTGAGTATGCCAACTACGTTTATACGGCTCAGTTTATGCCAGCAGGGTCGGCTGATATCATCATTGGTAAAAATTTGCTTTTTCTTTTCTTTGAAAATGTTTTTGCTGACCCCACTCGTTTACCCAACGTTCATGAGATCATTCATTATCCGTTTTTGTTTGCCGGCTTCCTGTCACTAATTTTTACAAGCATCAATTTACTTCCAATTGGTCAGTTGGATGGCGGCCATGTGCTGTATGGTTTGGTGGGTAGAAAGAAACATCGAATTATTGCTTCTGTTATTTTCATAGGCTTTCTTTTTTATGCAGGCATCGGTTTCATTTAACCTTTTGAGCCGCTTGATAAACTGATTTATGAAATTCCGCTGTTTGTCGGTTTTCTATTTTTTGCATTAAAGGGAATGGGGCTCAACACCCGCGACAATGTGTTAGCCGCGCTGGCCATTTTCACCGCTCAATACCTGATCGCTACTCTTTTCCCGCACGCGCAAGGCTATTCGGGCTGGTTGTTGTTTGCGTTCATCATCGGGCGCTTCATAGGCATTCAACATCCACCCTGTGAGATAGAAGAGCCACTCTCAACTGAGCGGGTTGTTATTGGGTGGTTAGCGTTGGTGATTTTTGTGCTGTGCTTTACGCCACAACCCATTCAGTTGATTGAACACGTTATGGTGCAACCATAATCTTTTCAGTGTGCCATACCTGATTGAAGTAACGAACCAGATAAAGCCCGGGTACCGGATGGCTAATTGTAATTTCCTTGTGATCGAAACCATCGGTTTGCTCAAAAGAAACTGAGCTGCCAGTTACGGTGTAGAGTTGAATTTCTTTTGCTTCGCTGGGTAGAAAAAATCGTTGTTGTGTTGGGTTGGGAAAAGGTTTTGCAGAAACACTTTCGGTTACCCTAGTAGTAAGATCTTTTGGTTTTCCAAAAATAGGGCGGATCATTAGACTTCCTTTCAAGGTTTTATTTTGAATCCAACTGCCAGATGAGTTGACAAAAATCTTTTCACCCGAATCGTTATTGGCATCGAGGCCGATAGGAATTTCCGCAGCCGAAGTTAGCTTCCACCCTACGTAAAAAGTATTTTTAACCAACACACCGCCAGGGATATCAACCCTCTTAAAAATGGTTTTGTCGTTTCTATTGCTGCGCTCCACAGGAATTATCTTTTGAAAAAGATAATCTGACTGATTTCCTGTAAGTGCACTTAAAATATGCAGTTGGATATTT
>JABFSY010000006.1 GCA_013140395.1 Cyclobacteriaceae bacterium | reverse complement strand
TTTGTCGTTTATCTGCAGTGATCTGAGTCACATCTCCGAATATGTAAAGCGGTTAGATACACCCGCGTTTAAAGTATTGAAAAAACTGTTGCCCGGGCCTTTCACATTCATTTTTGAGTCTAATACAAACGTCCCTAAAATTTTGGGTGTAAATAAAAAGACAGTAGGAATACGCATACCCGATCATCGTATTCCGTTAGCCATTGTAAAGCAACTGGGCAATCCTCTTATTACCTCATCCATTAAAGACGATGATGAAATAAAAGAATATACTACAGACCCCGAGGAAATCTACGAAGACTTTAAGAACAGAGTTGATCTCATTGTTCATGGCGGCCAAGGCGGCAACGTGCCTTCAACGATCGTGGATTTTACCGGATCAGAACCTGTTATTACCAGACAAGGTCTGGGGGAATTTTTTGAACAGAACTGATTTTCAGAAGACTTTCACCAACTACTTTTTCAGGGGTAGCTTTTCATTTAGGTCATCTCTTTTCAAATACTTACTAAACCAATCCAAGTACCTTACCAATCGATCTTTTTGGTAACTCGGCACACTAATCCCGTGGTGCTGTCCGGGATACACAACAAATTGAGTCGGCACGCCCAAGGTTTTCAATGCCTGATACATTTGCTCGCTGCCGGCAGCGGGCACGTTAAAATCCTTTTCTCCTACCATATAAAGTGTTGGCGCCTTGATCTTTTCAACATTTAGAAAAGGGTAAGATACTTTCATCCACTTGTCCATGTTCTTCCATGGAACACCTAACTCATTTTCATACTGGGCAATGTACTGATCAGAGCCATACAATGAAAGTTGCAAGGCACTTCCCGCTCCGCTAGCCGCTGCTTTGAAACGTGGATCAGTAGCGGTGACATAGTCTGTAAGAATTCCTCCGTAGCTCCAGCCACCAATACCTAACTTATCTGCATCCACTTTTCCAGTGTTGATTAAGTGATCAACCGCTCCGATCAAATCCATCACTTCTTTGTTTCCCCAGTCTGCGAAGATGGCCTTGCTAAACGCCATTCCCCTGCCACTACTTCCTCTGTAGTTTACACAGGCAACAGCATATCCCTTTGCTGCTAAAATCTGAGGCGTTAAATCGAAACTAAAATCATCTTGTGCGGTGGGGCCGCCATGTATCCATAATACCAATGGCAACTTTTTGTCTTTCGGTTGATTGGCTGGCCAGAACAGTAGACTATTCACGGTCGTACCATCCTTACTTTTAGACGTGAACCCCTCTACGGAAGCTAGAGCCAGAGGCTTTAAAAAATCATCATGGATGTGGGTGAGTCTGCGAGTCGATTCTCCTTCAACTGTGTAAATCTCATTGGGTGTGGACGCATCACTTGAAAGTGCTACCCAATTGTTATTAGCTGCCGACTGTAGTGCCCCAAACGTACGATCGCCCGAGGTTAACTTTTTCATATTTCCATCCAAATCAAAGGAAACTACATGGGCTCTGCGATCATCATCTACGATCGTGTAAACCGCC
The DNA here is from genome assembly GCA_013140395.1 of Cyclobacteriaceae bacterium. Taxonomy (GTDB): domain Bacteria; phylum Bacteroidota; class Bacteroidia; order Cytophagales; family Cyclobacteriaceae; genus ELB16-189. The sequence continues at coordinate 3,017 of JABFSY010000006.1, read as the reverse complement.
TTACTGTCGGGCGACCATCGGGGAGCTGAAACATCGCGATCTAATTTTCCATTTAAAATCTTAGGCGCACCTCCTTCAGCCGGAATGAGCGCTAACTGGGGCTGATCATAAATGTCATAGCCCGGTGTTTGCGATTTTAAATACGCGATGTATTTGCCGTCCGGACTCCATGCGGGGCTGGTGTCTGAATCCTGCCAGGTTGTGAGTTGTTTGATGGACGCGTTTTTTGTTGCTTCCATTACCCAAATATCAGTGTTTCCATTGCGATCAGGATCAGCACTTCGGTTGCTGACAAAAGCTATTTTTTTACTGTCTGGAGACCACACCGGATTCCCTTCGTCATAATCGCCCTTGGTAAGTGTATCCAACTTCTTTTTTTCAAGATCAAAAACATACAGATGGCTACGCTTACGCTCCAAATAGCCACCCGCGTCTGATTTAAAATGATAACGATCGATCATGATCGGTTTAGTGGATTTTTTCTTGTCAGCTTCATCGCTCGACTCCTGATCTTGTATAACCAGCACTATCTTTTTGGCATCGGGGCTCCACACATAGTCACTGATACTGTATTTTAATTCGGTCAGTTTTTCGGCTTCTCCTCCACGCCTGTCCATTTTCCAAATCTGTGATGATTTAGTCTCATAGCGGGAAGACATAAAGGTTAAGTATTTCCCGTCCGGAGACCAACGAGGCCGGCTCTCGCTTTCCTTGCTGGCAGTTAGCTTCACTGTTTCTTTCCCATCCCAACTCACCATCCAGATATCCGCATCTGATTTATCTTTAGCTGAATCCGGGGTCGACAAAACAAAAGCCACCCATTTTCCTTCGGGCGAAACTTGCGGATCACTAATCGATTTCAACTTATAAACATCCGATGGATTGATACCGCGCTGGGCAATGCCTCCCATTGCATTCAGTATAAGAAAACATATAAAAATGTACCGCATAGAATTTTGTCTAGGGCTGAAATATACAAAAAGCCCTATGTAAAAGACTGCTTTTTACACCGGTGGAGGAGAGTAACCCTGTATAACAAAAAAGCCCTGACTTATTGGCCAGGGCTCTACTTTTTCGTTCTTACAACATCAAGCGATCACAAAACACCGGTTCAAAATGGCCCGGTGCTCATTCCCATAGTTGGTATAACACCAATTTCTGAGCTCCTGAATCTCCTCAGCTATCAATACTCTGATAGCCTTCCTCAGCTCTTTTTCAAAGAGCCGCGCGTCAAAACTTACTCTTGTGAGTATGTTTTTGACATAATTGAGCATTTTCATTCGTTGTTAAAAGTACGTGGTTCAATGTTGAGAATTTAAAACGTTGAAATAAGGCTTAAGTTGCCGAACTAATTTGACCAATTCTAAGGCTCGTCCGAAAATCCTATTGACTCTTGAAAGTACAAAACAGATTTAATACTAAAAAAGAAGATTTTAATTTTGTATTGCAACTTGTTGCGATGCTACTTGCAACCTTGAAATTTATGGTAAGAAGCGGTTTTTTGATTTTGAGCCTATTCGCGTTGGGCTCTTTTGCGAAGGCTCAAAATGTTCAGATTGAACTTGGGCCCGGAGAAATTGGTGAGAATCAAGCCTGGACTATCACAATCACGGTCAATAACGATCGACTCAAAAGCTATGACAACTTTCCGGATATTGAAGGGTTGCAAAAAAGAGGCACATCGTCCTCTTCTCAAACAAGCATTGTGAATGGGCAAATGAGTTCTTCACAAAGCATTATCATGACCTATGTGCCTACGCGACAGGGGACATTCAATATTCCGTCCTTTAAAATGAAAGTAAATGATCAGGTGTATTCCGTAAATGGCAAAAAGCTGAAAATCGGCCCACCAGTTCAAGTGCAGCAAACCGATCCATTTAGAAGTTTTTTTGACCGCGACCCACGTGAAGATTTTTTCGGAAAAGGCTCCACCGAGTTTGTTGATGTGAAAGAAGAAGCGCTACTCGCGTTGACAACTAGCAAAGACAAAGTTTACGTTGGCGAGGCGTTTACTGCTACACTCTCCTTTCTAGTGGCAGAAAGCAACCGCGCGCCCATGCAATTTCATGAGTTGGGAAAACAGCTTGCAGGCATTCTTAAAAAATTGAAACCTTCCACTTGCTGGGAAGAGAATTTTAATATCGAAAGTATCGAAGGAGAGCCGGTCGAAATAAATGGCAAGAATTATACTCAATACAAGATTTATCAGGCTACTTTTTATCCACTTAACAACCAGCCAGTCATTTTTCCAAGTGTAGGGTTGGAGATGATTAAGTTTAAAGTCGCCAAGAACCCGTCTTTTTTCGGACAAAATAGACAAGAAGACTTTAAGACGTTCTACTCCAAAACCAAAACCGTGAAAGTGAAAGACCTACCGCCCCATCCGCTGAGCGATGTGGTTGCTGTGGGCGACTATCGCTTGGAGGAAAGGCTTGCAAAAAACGATCTCGAAACAGGTCAGAGCGTAGGGTACGACTTTACCATTTTTGGAGAGGGGAACATTTCTGGCATTGAAAAACCAAGAGTTAGCAGCGACAATAGCTTTGAATTTTACGAGCCAAATATTAAACAGAACATCAACCGCGAGGTGGGTCATATCACGGGAAAGAAAACATTCAGTTATTTTATTATTCCCAAAGAGCCCGGATCTTTTGCCTTGAAGAATTATTTTCAATGGGTGTTTTTTAATCCAACGACCAAAAAATATGATACACTTCAATCGAAAGAATTAGTAACCGTTCAAGGGGAAAGCCAGAAAAATCAAGCCATTGAAAGCAACGACTTAGGTTCGTTTTATGATCGTGTTGACGCCTCTGACAATACCCTGAAAACGATTACCTCAACCAATGGGCTTAAAATTGCCATGAATGTTTTTATCTTGCTCATCTTAGCAGCATCCGTCTATTTGATTGTAAAAAAATAATGGGCAATACCTACGGCACTCTTTTTAAAATCGCCACGTTCGGAGAAAGTCATGGCTAGGCAATTGGTGTGGTCGTTGATGGCTGTCCGGCTGG
>JABFSY010000527.1 GCA_013140395.1 Cyclobacteriaceae bacterium | reverse complement strand
GTTGAACTTCATGATATTTTTTCAGCAATTGATTAGACAAAATTTTCGCAAACGGTTGCGGTCACGTTTCCAGCAAATTTTTAAGGGTTTTTATAGTGTTTGAAAGTAAAGCTCAACATATATTTCGCCAGGATTTGTTAGCTGACCAATGCAATCTAACAAATTTGATTTCGATTAAATACAAGTTCAATCAATTAACACTAATTTTTATTCTATGACCAAATTTTACCGAACAGTGAGTAAGTACCTGGCGGTTTTGCTCGTTTTTGCATCCCTTGGGCTGCAAGCGCAGGAGCGTACTGTAACAGGGAAGGTTACCTCTTCCGATGATGGTTCACCTATTCCAGGAGTTAATATCCTAGAGAAGGGAACACAAAACGGAACGGTTTCTGACAGCGATGGAAATTTCATAATTTCCCTTAGCAAAGAGGCAACATTAGTTTTTTCTTTTGTTGGTTTCAAGACAAAAGATGTTGTTGTGACAACTCAAAGTTCTGTGTCAGTGCAGCTTGAGTCTGATATTCAGGCTTTATCAGAGGTAGTGGTTGTTGGTTATGGCACGCAACAAAAGGCAGAGATTACAGGTTCTATTTCATCCGTAAAGGGTGGGGAAATTCAGAATATTTCAGTCTCGTCTTTTGATGCAGCACTTCAGGGTAGGGTAGCTGGTGCCCAAATCACGCAATCCAGCGGAATCCCAGGCAGCGCTGTTCGCTTAAGGATTAGGGGGCAATCTTCTGTTTCAGGAAACAGTGAACCACTTTATGTTGTCGATGGTGTCCCAATTACTTCAGGAGATTTTAGTAAAAGAGATGGTTCCGCTAACGGGATTAATGGAAATGTGTTAGCCGATATCAATCCAAATGACATAGAATCTATGGAGGTATTGAAAGATGCGGCCGCTGCTGCTATATACGGATCACGGGCTGCTAATGGTGTAGTTTTGATTACTACTAAGAGGGGTAAATCTGGAAAAACAGTGTTTAACGCTGGTTACTATGCAGGCACGAACGAGGTGACCCGGAAACTGAACTTTATCAATTCTACTGAGTGGTTAGCTTTGATGGATGAGGCGAGTAGGAATAGTTCGGGATTTCCTATTTCACCGAATTATAATTTAGGCAGGGGTTTAACGCCTTCAACGGCTGTGGCTGGTGGAGCCAACACAAATTGGAGAGATCAGATATTGCGTACAGGATCCGTTCAAGAGGCAAGTGTTAGCGCGTCAGGAGGTAGCGAAAAAACTCGTTTCTATGTAGGGGGTACGTATCGCAAAGACGAGAGTTACTTTATTGGAAATAGCTTTGAAAGGGTCAATGCTCGAATTAATGTTGACCATAATGCAACTGATAAGTTAACAATTGGAACCCAAACTGCGATTTCGTCAACAACCAATAACCAAGTTCCTAACGTGTGGGGCACTGCACAATCTAGTGCGTTGCCTATTTTTCCAATTCGCAATCAAGACGGGACTTACTTTGGCAATACACTCGCTCAAGGCCAAAACACTGGTGCAAACCCAGTAGCGCAACTTGAGAATAAATTTAAGACAGATGGGTTTCGACTTTTTAATAATGTCTATCTAAATTATAAAATCACTAATGACTTAGTGTTTAGGACGGAGTTTGGATTGGATGTCCTGAATCAATTTGATGAAATCTATACCTCTTACCACAACCGATTCTTGTTTCCTTTAGATTACTCTCCAGTTAGCACAGGAGGGCAACCAATTGCCCTTCCTAGGGTGAATGCAGGTGGTTTTGAGGAGAGAAGGTTGAATGTCGTCAATTGGAATTCAAACAATATCTTGACCTATTCTAAAACTTTTGGCAATCACAAAGTAGAGGCACTGGTCGGTTTTGCTGCGCAAAAGTCCTCACAACGAACAACGGGAGCCTACACGAATGGAAATGCTGGATTCAGGGACAACTACTTTACTAATACAGTAGATGGTTTACAAATATTTGACCGAAACCTAGTTAATAATTATCCTGTAATGGGCGGTTATAATGCCGATGTTGATAATGTTTATTCTTTCATTTCCTATTTCTCAAGAATTAACTATGTTAACAATGGAAAGTATTTGGCGAGTGTCAGCGTAAGAAGTGATGGCTCTTCGCGATTCGGATCAAATAACAAATTTGGTTTCTTCCCGGCTGTTTCTGCTGGGTGGATTTTAACCAAAGAAGATTTTATTAAAAGTATTTCTTGGATAAGCTTCTTGAAAGCAAAAGCCAGCTTTGGAATTACAGGAAATGCAGAGATAGGAAATTTTGGTTATTTAGCTACTTATGGAGGTTCGGGCGGTTACCTCGGCCAATCTGGTTTGGCGGCTCAACGAATTGCTAACCCTGACTTGCGTTGGGAGAAAAATAATCAATTTGATGTAGGGTTTGAGTTTGGTTTGTTCGATGAAAAAATCACTGGATCTATTGGCTACTATAGCAAAATCAGTAAGGATTTGTTGTTTGTTGAACCAATTCAAAGTTCAACAGGCTTTACAGGTGTGTTAAAAAATACGGGTATTGAAATCCAAAACTCGGGCATTGAACTTAACCTAACAAGCCGGAATATCACTTCAGGAAATTTTTCCTGGACAACGGATTTGAACATATCGTCCAATCAAAACGAGGTATTATCAACTGGTGGGCTACCAATTGAAGCGTTTGCCTCTGGGCTTGGCGAAAGCCGTTTGATTGCGGGGTATCCCGTTGGTCAGGGATTTATGATGAAAAGTGCAGGTGTAGATCCGGCCGATGGTCGAGAGCAGTTTTTTGACAATGAAGGCAATAAGCTTAAACTAACAATTGAAAACACTGATTATCGCAAGCCAGTTGGAAAACCATTTCCTGATTTCTTCGGTGGAATTAACAATAGCGTGAAGTACAAAGGAATAGAACTAAACTTCCTATTTACCTTCCAGAGTGGAAATACCATCTTTGACAATGAAGCTAAGTTTCAAATTGGTGACATCGCCAACAACAATCAGCGTAGAGAAGTTTTAAATCGTTGGCAAAGCCCTGAGACTCCTGGTGATGGAAAAACTCCAGGCCTGTTCTTATCTGGTGCAGGGTCAGGTAGGGCGCTCAACTCTGACCGATTTATGTATGATGCCTCTTTCCTAAGGTTACGTACCGTTACGCTATCCTATACTCTACCTCAATCTATTGTTTCGAAAGCTCGATTGAATATGGTTCGATTCTTCGTAAGTGGCCAAAACTTGTTGTTGTTTACTAAGTTCCCAGGTTGGGATCCTGAGTTTGTGAATACATCCAATGTCGGGAATACCGGCCAATTCTTTTCTCCTTTTGGCTCTAGTGGTCAGGTATCTCAGTTCCAGCAAGCAAATATCACTTTCAATGCTGCGCAGAATCCCTTTCCTCAGACTAGAACATTTACCGCTGGTGTTAACATAAGCTTTTAATGAAATGACTATGAAAATAAAATATTTTATTCTACCCCTATTGCTGACTGCATTCTCGTGCAATAGCATTTTAGATGTTGACCCAAAAACACAGATACCAAGTGCTGCCGCCCTTAGCAACGGAAGCAATGTGGAGGCAACGTTAATTTCCGCTTATAGTGAGCTTGTTTCTGATAATTTCCTTGGTTTTCGAACTCGGTTTTATAGTGAGTTGTTAAGTGATAATATTGCCTTAGGCGAAGTGGCCTTTGGTGCCACAGACTTTACAGGTCAAGTGGCGCTTAGAAATTCTAATATCTTAAATAAAGACATAGATGGTGTGTGGTCTGCAGCCTACAGATCTATCGCTCGCGCTAATGCAGTAATCGATGCTATTGACAAAAATCTGATTACAGATAAGACGATCGATGCAGATAAGCAAAAGTGGAAAGCCGAGGCGCTTTTTGTTAGAGCCGTAGCTCATTTCGAATTGATGCGATTGTTCGCACATCCTTTTTCGAATAATCCAACTACTGATTTGGGGATACCAATTCGCATTAAAGATCTTACCGCAGATGAAAAATTACCTCGTGCTACTGTGACTCAGGTTTACGACCAAGTGATTTCTGATTTAACAGCTGCAGCATCTGTATTACCTGATTTAAATGGAAATAGAGCTAGCAAATGGGCGGCTAAAGCTTTTTTGGCTAGGGTTTATTTTAATAAGTTAGATTATCAAAATGCTTTTGTAACTGCTGGGGAGATAATTACAAAAGGTTTTCCGCTTACCGGTAATCCCAACACACCCTTTAGAAATAATGGAAATGTTACCCCAATTGGAGGCGTGTTGTTTCAAGTTGTAAATAGTGGAAATTCCTTTGGTGGATTTAGACCTGCTTCGTTTCAATGGTCACTCAATCAAACACCCAATGGCTTGCTTCAAGCTCTTTTTGATAGAGGAGTAAACGACTTTAGGGCTACAGTATTTTTCTCAGCAGATAGATATTATTCTTTAAAGTGGGATGCAAATATTATTCATCCTCCTATCATTCGTATGTCTGAGATATACCTGATTCATGCCGAATCAGCCGTAAGCAAACCTTCACCAGACCTGTCTGC
>JABFSY010000375.1 GCA_013140395.1 Cyclobacteriaceae bacterium | reverse complement strand
GTATAGGCCTCTTCGTATTTGGCGTTAAATCGAATGGCTTTGTCCAGATCCATAATAGCTCCATCATCATCGCCCAAACTTACTTTGGCTTCATCTCTATAATTAAGTGCTTCCGCGAAGGTAGAGTCAATATCTAATGCAAAGTTGAAATCACCGATCGCACTGTAATAGTCTTGTAATCCCATTTTTGCCCGGCCGCGGAGCGTAAAAACGCTCTTATTTTTTGGATTGGCTTCAATCAGTTTCGTTAAATCCGCTTTTGCCTCGATATAGTTTCGAGATGTAATTTTTCTTTTAGCAACGTCCAAGGACTGATCAATCGTTTGACCGCTGGTGAGGAGAGGTAGTAAAAGGAAACCAAAAAATATTTTCTTCATGCCTTTTAAATCAAAGCAAGCAAGTTACTAAGATTTGACAGATTCAAAAGACGAAAACTTTGACGCTATAACGCGGTTCTCCTCGAAGTACTTTTCAGCCAGCCTTCAATCTTGTGAATCAGTTTTTGTTTTTCCTTAATTTCCTTGGGGAGATTGCCTCCGCCAGAAGTCAAAACAATTTTTCTGAACGACTGGACATCTTGAGCCAGTAGATTCAAGGTGTGTTTAAGAATGGATGTTGTTTTCTTCATTTTCTTATAAGTTAGATTCTGACACGATATCCTCGGTGTAAACGTAATCTTGTTCTTGAATGGGTGACCCAGATGTATTTTTGAAAACGCGGGCTCCATTTCCAATATCCGTTGGTGGCCATGCGTGCATTGGCCGGTGCGGGCAAAAGAACGGTGGAACGCGTAACAATCACTCGCTGGGCGTAGGCCGCGTTTGCGCCAAGAATGAGTAAGACTATCGCTAAGAAGATGGAAAACGAAATGAGCTTCTTCATAAAGGCATCAATTTTTATCTTGGACACATCTACACGTTAACGGTTTAACTACCGCTTACATATTTTTTGAACCCGCGGGTAGATCAAAAACGTATCTTGTAGACAAAACTATTGGTATATGAAGCATTTAATGGCCGTTTTACTCATTCTATCGACTTACCAGGCTTGGGCACAAGAAAAGCCATTGGACATGAAAATGGATTTTGAGAGTTACGATCCACCCTCGTCCTTAAAAGTAGACGAGCACCGAATAACAAGAGCCAAATTTCCGTTTATCGATATTCACAACCACCAGGGCAATATGAATACCGCAGACCTAACCGGCTTAATTAAGGAAATGGACAAGTTGAATATGGGCATTATGATCAATTTAAGTGGTCGCGGATTTCGTAGCAGTGGCGATCACCTGGAAAAGTCAATTGATAATATTGGCAAGCAATACCCTACACGCTTTGTACTGTTTACAAATGTTGATTTCGGTGCGATCGATGAGCCAGATTGGACGACTCGGACTGTAAAACAATTGGAAGCGGATGTAAAACGGGGAGCGAAAGGGTTGAAGATATATAAAAGCCTTGGGATGTTTAATAAGGACAGCAAGGGAAGGCGAATTCAAATAGACGACCCGCGAATTGACCCCGTGTGGGCAAAGTGTGGCGAATTGGGGATACCGGTTTTGATTCACGCAGCAGACCCTAAACAATTTTGGCAACCTATTGATAAGGAAAATGAACGATGGTTGGAATTAAAACTGCATCCAGGACGTAGACATGATACCGATACCGTGAAATGGGAAACGATTATTGCTGAGCAGCACAACATTTTCAAGAAGCACCCCAAGACAGTATTTATAAATGCTCATTTAGGTTGGTTTGGCAGTGATTTAAAAAAACTGAGTCAACTAATGGATCAATATCCAAATATGGTCACCGAAATTGGTGCCGTAATTGCGGAGTTAGGCAGACAACCACGTGCGGCAAAAGCATTTCTAACAAAATATCAAGATCGTGTTCTTTTTGGAAAGGATAGTTGGGTGCCTGACGAATATGAAACCTATTTTAGAGTGCTTGAAACGGAAGACGAGTATTTCCCCTATCACAAACGCTACCATGCCTTTTGGAGAATGTACGGCATTGGCCTACCCGATGATATCTTGAAGAAGATTTATTACAAAAACGCTTTGCGTATTTTACCCAATATGGACAAAAGCCAGTTCCCGAAATAGAACCTACGTAAACAAAATCAGCGATGAAACAGTTTGATCGAAGAGAATTTCTAAAAGGTGTCGGCTTACTTTCTAGCTACACTTTGGTATCTGGAATTTTGGAGCCTGTGACTCTACTAGGCCAGGTGCCTATTCCTAAAAAGGATTTATTTTTTAAAATTTCGTTAGCAGAATGGTCACTTCACAAGGCGTTGCAGGGAAAAATGTTAGATCATTTGGATTTTCCAGTTAAGGCAAAAAAGGAGTTTGATATTTCGGCCGTAGAATATGTCAATCAATTTTTTAAAGACAAAGCGACCGATTTCAATTACCTGAAAGAGTTGAAAGGCAGGTGCGATGACCATGGTGTTACCAGTGTGCTCATTATGATTGATCATGAGGGATACATGGCAGACTTAGATGCTGCGAAGAGGTTGCAAGCTGTAGAAAATCATTACAAATGGGCTGATGCAGCTAAATTTTTAGGGTGTCATTCTATTCGTGTGAATTGTTATGGTGAGGGAAAACAGGAAGAGGTTGCAAAGGCGGGGATAGATGGACTGCACAAACTAAGTGAGTATGCCAAAACCGTTGGCATTAATGTGATTGTTGAAAACCACGGAGGTATTTCGTCCAATGGAGAATGGTTAAGTGGTGTAATCAAGGGAGTTAATTTGCCGAATTGTGGTACGCTGCCCGACTTTGGAAATTTTTGTGTTAGAAGGGAGAAAAAGGAAAACGGAGAAGTTTGTGTGGAACAATACGATCGTTACAAGGGGGTGCAAGAGATGATGCCTTTTGCAAAAGGCGTCAGTGCGAAGAGTTATGATTTTGATAGCTCCGGCAATTGCGTTGAGACGGACTATCAAAAAATACTTTCCATTGTGAAATCCGCTGGTTATAAAGGTCATATTGGAATAGAGTACGAGGGATCAAAACTTTCGGAGGACGAAGGTATACGCGCCACCAAAAAGTTGCTGGAGCGAGTGGGGTCTTTGTTAAATTGAGATTCATTGACTTTTAGTATATTCGAACAATGCAACGTAAATCTTAGTTATGAAAAAATACGCCATTCTTCTTGTGCTACTGGCTTGCCAACCAAAGCCAACCGAAGCAGTTCTTTCTCCAAAAGATTTTGAAGCAAAATACAAATCGACCGCCCAAGCAATATTGCTCGATGTCAGGACAATAGAAGAAGTGGCGAACGGCAAAATACACGATGCGAAAAATATAGTGTATGACGATGCATTCGCAACAAAGTTGGACTCATTACCGCATCAACCCATCTTTGTGTATTGCGGAAGTGGAATCCGAAGCGCAAAAGCCGCAAAAATTTTAAAGGAAAATGGATTCGATGAGGTGTATGAATGTGCGGGCGGACTGAAGGCGTGGAAAGCAGCAAATCTTCCCGTAGAGTAGTATTTACACTACGCGAATAGTTTTCCTACTTTTTCCAAATCAACGTTTCCTCCCGTAAGGATAATGCCTACGCGTTTGCCTGTAAACTTTGTTTTGTCTTTTAGCACAGCCGCGAAGGGCACCGCACACGAAGTCTCAACAATTATCTTCAACCGTTCCCAAATAAGCCTCATTGCAGCAATGATTTCTTCGTCTGTTACCGTAATGATTTCTTTTACGTTCTGCTGAATGATGGGAAATGTTTTGTCGCCCAGCTTTGTCAGGAGTCCATCGGCAATCGTGTTTGACTGGGCTTCTTCTATTTTACCGCTTTGCATTGAACGATAGGCATCGTCAGAGCCAGCCGGTTCGCCCGCAATCACAGTTGTTTGTGGGGAGAAATATTTGGCTGCCAGAGCGGTGCCGCTTAATAGTCCACCACCGCCCACAGGGGCTACAATAAAATCTAACGAACTGATTTCTTCGATCAGTTCTTTGGCCGCGGTGGCCTGTCCAGTAATCACCTCGTAATTATTGAACGGATGTATTTCAGTAGCACCGGTTTTCTTCACAACCTCAGCCAGCGTGGATTCTCTGGAAGCAAGATTAGGCTCACACTCGAAAATCTCACCTCCATAACCCCTTACACTGCGTTTTTTAATTTCCGGTGCTGTGCGGGGCATTACAATGTATGATTTTACCCCGAGAATTTTTGCAGCACGCGCAATCGCTTGGGCGTGATTGCCTGATGAGTGTGTGGCGATTCCCTTTTGGAGTTGATCTTTTGGGAGCGAGAGAGCGGCATTCATGGCGCCTCTCGCTTTAAAGGCACCTACTTTTTGAAAATTCTCACATTTAAAAAAGAGATGGCAGCCAGCCATTTCATTTAAGCTCTCACTGGTCAACACTGGTGTGTTTTGAATATAAGGTTTGATCCGTTCGTGCGCGTCCTGAATCGACTGTTTTGTAATCATGGTTGTACTGCTTATGCCTACAACCAAATATGGGCTTTTTGTTTTACAACACAAACAGACTTATTC
>JABFSY010000329.1 GCA_013140395.1 Cyclobacteriaceae bacterium | reverse complement strand
TTGACAGAAGTACCTGCGTTAGGTTTTGAGATGCAAACTCCTACGCTGGACGCAGATTGGGAGCGTGCACATTCGGCTCGGTTTCAAAGTTGTTGGGGTGTGAACATCCTGTATCAAAATAATAGTAAGGTCGATGGTACACAGACAATACCATTTATCCCAAATTTTGATCACTACACTGCGGGAATCTTTGCAGTCGAAAAAATGACACTTACAAATTGGGTTGTTGAACTTGGGCTTCGGTATGATTTCAAGAACTATGATGTAGTCGGGTTTAATTTTCAGAATAGACTCTATCGCTCAAACATTGGCTTTCAAAATTTTAGCGGAACATTCTCCGCCAAACGAAAGATCGGAAATTTTGCCTCCCTCACTACCTCATTAAGCAACGCCTGGAGGCCTCCCAATATGGCGGAATTGTATAGTCTTGGTACACATCAAAGTGCGGCTGCCATTGAATACGGCTTACTACTAGATAAAGAAACAACAGAAGTAAAAGAATATTCGAATACGACCGCAAGAGTAGAGAAGGCCCTAAAGTGGGTGTTCGGTTATAAAATTGAAAAAAAGAAATTCACCACTGAGTTAACCGGATACGTCAATTACATCTTTGATTTTATTTATTTGCGCCCACGTGGCGTAACGGAGACGCTGCGAGGGCCTCTCCCGTACTTCAGATATACTCAAACCGATGCTTCTTTTATTGGCTTCGATTTGTTCTCCACTTATCAAGTGAATCGGCAGGTAACCCTTACAGGGAAAGCATCTCTACTGAGAGCTACCGATGAAAGCCAAAATGATTACCTTATTTTTATTCCCTCTAATCGGGCAGATGTGGGGTTGCGCTACGAATCGAAACCCATAAAAAAATTCAGTTGGAATGCCGAAACAAAGGTTCGCTGGGTGGGCATGCAAGACCGCGCACCACAAGTAATAACCCCACCCGAGATTATTGAAGCCCAATTGCAAGGCATCGACATAATTGCGCAGCGACCGGGCAATTTTGATTTTGCCGCGGCTCCGAATAGTTATTTCTTGTTGTCGCTCGGACTAGGCGCCACTTGGAAACTGGAAAAATCAAAGTGGGACATTCGCCTTTCGTGCGACAACTTAACCAACGAAGCCTACCGAGAATACACCAACCGCCTACGGTATTTTGCCGATGATGTAGGACGAAATATCACATTAGGCATTCATTTTAGCTTTTAGGTTTGATTATTCATCAGAAGTAGCTATAATTGCAACATTGTTGCATTAAATTTAACTTTTATGAAAACCTTTCGATTTATTTGTTTGCTATTGGTAGCCGGCTCGCTTTTGTTTTTGTCTAGCTGTAAAAAAGATGACCCGAAACCTGAGAATATACCAGAAGCGATAACCAAGGCTACTCTGACCTTTACGCCAGCAGGCGGTGCAGCTGTAATAGTAACAGCCACCGACCCAGATGGAGACGGTCCACTGCCACGCACGTTGAGCGGACCGATCAACCTGGTGAAAAATGTTTCCTACACGCTCAAGATCACATTGATCAATGAATTGGCCAAGCCAACAGATCCTGAATATGATATTACCGCAGAAGTTGAAGAGGAAGCAGATGAGCATATTTTCTTTTTTGCCTGGACCAACAGTACGTTTTCGAATCCAACCGGAAATGGCAACGTTGATAACCGTAGCGATGCTGTGAATTATGTCGATAGAGATACAAAAGGTCTTCCCTTGGGTTTAGAGACTAGCTGGACTACCATTAACACGACAGGTAACGGCACCTTTAGAGTTATTTTAAAACACCAACCTGATTTAAAATCAGCTACCACTACTTCTAATGACGGAGAAAGTGATTTGGATGTGACTTTCAATTTATCTGTGAATTAAAATATTCTCTTTTTTGAGTAAAGGCTCGGCATCATTGCCGAGCTCTTTTTGTTGTAGTCGCTCACAGAATACGAAGTAAACAGAATTGTTAACTTTGATATACAAATCAAATAACTATGGATCTTCAAACGGAGAAATTAGACATTATCAAATGGATTGCGGGGGTTAACGAGAGAAAGATCATCAAACAATTTGCACTGCTGAAAGAAATGAATCAGAAAATGGCATCAGTTAAACTTGATCCGTTCGAGAAGCAAGCCATCGATGCAGGCCTTGATTCGATGGAAAAAGGTGGATTCAAATCCCATGAAGAAGTGAAAGACGCAACAAAGAAAAAATACCCTCATTTGTTTTAGGCAATTTGATGCTATGCATGTCGTTTGGACAGACGAGGCCTTGGCAGATTATCATCAGAACATAGATTTTTTATTAAAAGAATGGACTGACCAAGTTGCATTGGATTTCATAGAAGATGTTGACGCAGTTATTTCACTAATCGTATCTCGTCCGGAGTTGTTTCCACTAACAGACTATCGAGGGATACGGAAAGCCGTAGTCCGCAAACAAATAACATTGTTTTATAAGATAAGCGACAATTCTATCCAATTAATTCGCTTTTGGAATAACTATCAAGACCCAAGTAGATTGAAGCTCTAGATCTATCCATGACGCTAAACGAATCTTTTGAAGGTTTAAAACAATTCACGTTCGCTATTCAACCACTGTCCGATAAAGAATGGACCGACTTCAGCACCATCTGGCAAACGGGTGAAGCCAAACGCAAAACAATACTAACGTCCAAAGGCGAAACAGAAAAGACTTTGTATTATATTACTGAAGGCGTGCAACGGGCTTACTATTTAACCGCTGACGACAAAGAAGCCACTATTGTTTTTACGTACCCGTTTTCATTTTCAGGAGTAGCTGATTCCTTTTTAACGCAAACCCCCTCGCTCTATTTCTTTGAGACGCTTACGCAAAGTTCATTTTTGAAAACAAGTCATTCAAAAGTGATGGAGTTGTTAGATCGATATCCAAATCTTGAAAGATTGATCAGTCGGGCCACCGCTTTTGCTTTGAAGGGCGCTTTAGAACGGCAAGTAGAACTTCAAACTTTCTCGGCAGAGCAAAAATTCACTACCCTCCTTACACGCAGTCCGCAGGTATTGAGATTGATTCCGCACAAATATCTGGCGTCATACCTAGGTATTGATGCCGCCACGTTTAGCAAGTTGCTTTCTACTATTCGAGTATAAATCTTTGTGTAGGCAAAGATTTTTATTGTTGTGCCTCCTCACCTTTGAGCCAACAAAAAATACCATATGGCTAGTTACAATCGGGACACATTAATTGAGAACCTGTTAGATCAAACAGAAATCACTCTAAAAAGAGCTATTGAGTGGCAATTGATTCCGCACACTACGTTTGCATTGAGACCAACCTCCGAAAGTTGGAGTGCTAATGAGTGCCTCCAACACTTAAATAGTTATGGTCGGTTTTATCTACCCGCGATCGAAAGTGTTTTGAGTAGGTCGGAAAAAAGAGAATCGTCCACCCAATTTTCGTCAGGTTGGCTGGGGAACTACTTTACCAAACTGATGATGCCTGGAACAGATGGCAAGCCTTCAAAAAAAATGAACTCCCCCAAAGATCATTCACCCAAAATTATAATTGATAGCCGTCTGGTGATCTCTGAGTTTATTGATCAGCAAGAAAAACTCCTGGCGCTATTGAACACAGGCAAAAAGTTTGACTTAAATACAGTGAAGGTAGGAATCTCCATTGCTCCCTTTATCAAACTGAAATTGGGGGACGTTTTCAGGTTTGTGATTGCCCATCAAGTCAGGCACATCTTGCAAGCAGAACGGGCTTTGGCTACTGCCGGATTGGTCCAAGAAAAAGTGATAATACTTTCTTAAACTGCGCTTAGCTCGGAACTTTCTTATTTTACTAAAAATTGTTTTAGGTCTTCCAACTTAAGAATGCCTTCGTAATACGCCTTACCAAAGATAACGGCAAAGATGCCCATGTCATTCAGTTTCTTAATGTCATCTACGCCTCGCACCCCTCCACTGGCTAAGATTTGAAGATCCGGAAACCGATCTTTTATCTCCTGATAGAATGAAAATGCGGGGCCTTCCAGTACCCCATCGCGGGAAATATCTGTGCACTTGACGTACTTCAACCCCTTGTCATAAAAAAATTGAAGATGCTCAAAGAGATTTACGTCTGACTTGTTCTGCCATCCGCGGAAAGCCACCTTCTTGGTACTGATGTCTGTCACATCCGCCCCTAACGTCATTTTCTCACGACCATAGGAAACAATCCAAGAAGCAAAAAGCTCTGGTTTGGCAATGGCAATACTGGATGCTGTTATATAATCTGCGCCATAGTTATAGGCGTTTCCAATATCTCCATCTGTATTAATACCCCCTGTAAAATCTAATTTCAAATCGGTATACCCTGCAATTTGTTCTAGCACATGAAGGTTCTTAGGCGCACCGGTCTACGCTCCATCCAAATCAACCAGATGCAATACCTCAATGCCGTGATCTTCGAATCGCTTGGCCAAATCAACCGGATTTTCTTCGTAGGCCTTCTCACTGGCAGGGTCGCCTTTGCGCATTTTAACTACTCTACCTTTACGAATAGCAATGG
>JABFSY010000503.1 GCA_013140395.1 Cyclobacteriaceae bacterium | reverse complement strand
CACACAAAATACGATTGAGTCCAAAAGCCATTATTCCCATCGCCCATAGCAGTCCCTAGTATATTCTCGAGGTCTTTAATGTAGGGCTTAAGCGCCAAAATATTCGCGATGTACTTCGGGTTCACGTGTGAATTGGATGGCAGGTCTTTCATGACTGCCGTTACAATCATCTCCACATTTTCTCCATTGGTTGCCTGATGCGAAACGGTGACGGTTTTATTGATAGGGTCTTCGCTACCAAATAACTCTTTGGCTGATGATTCGGTGAGTATAAGAGAATTGATTTCTTTGAGTGGTTGCTTGGCCGCGCCTTTCACAATGGGGCTATAGATCAAATCTGTGATGGACGATTCCGCCCAAATAATATCTTCCGTAAGGATGATTCTCTCTTTTGCAGTGTAATTGATACTGGTTGGCATCCCCCAGGAAGCATAACTGGTAATGCCTTTAATGCCTCCATAGTTAGCGAGAATGTAGTTGTCCCAACCTGCGGGCGCATAGGGAGCTGCTTCGGTGTTGCCATTTGAAAATTGAACCTTATAACCCATGCGGTAAGTGCTGGCTGCATCGGGGTGCATCGTGTCAAATGTCAGTTCATCTTTTACATACAACAGAATGAAAAGAGCCGAGGCAAGCCCAACAGCCAATCCAAACA
Organism: Cyclobacteriaceae bacterium; assembly: GCA_013140395.1. Classification (GTDB taxonomy): domain Bacteria; phylum Bacteroidota; class Bacteroidia; order Cytophagales; family Cyclobacteriaceae; genus ELB16-189. Next base: position 3,877 of record JABFSY010000503.1, on the reverse strand, counting down.
TATTCACAAGTGCATATCCGCGTTGGCGCATGATATTGCGAAAAGCGAGGAGGAAGTAGTTGAAAATCATAAGTAGGCGTTGTTGGAGGATGTATTGCTGAACGAAAAGGTTGAGATTGCATTGTAAAGTACGCTGAATTGCTAATACGGTTTCCAGTCGGCTCTAAGTTGTTACAATCCGTGACAACTAATTACAAAACATTTTAGGCGCATCTCCAGAAACTCGTTCCTTTTGAGCGTGCCGCCAATGTATTTGCTTCCAGATCATCAGTCATAAAGTTTTTTTATACCTTTGTCACACATTGAAACGTTTTCTCGCTATATCATTGCTCGCCTTTTATCTCAATTCCTATACGGAGGTGCATGAGGTTTTTCGCCTACCTATTTTATTCGAGCATTTTACTGAACACAAAACGTTGGTGGCTGACCTAAGTTTCTGGGATTTTTTAAAGATGCACTATGAGAGCGATGTCAATCATGACACCACTGATGAGCAGCTTCCTTTTAAAGTGCCCGGTCATTCGTTTATTGCGATCTCGATGGTATTGCCCGCCTTGAAAATAAGTCTAACTGAAGCAACTCCCAGCGCCACGTTGAGTTATACGTTTGATTACAAGGAATCTTTCTTCTCTTCTTCGCTGCAGGCCATCTTTCAGCCTCCTAAACTAGCGTAACAGTCTCTTTCCCTTTTTTATCTGGGATTCACATTTTGTGAATTCTCACGCGAATCTCATTTTTAATTTAATTGTTTTCAAATGCTTAACAGCATCATCTCTTTCTCTATAAAGAATAAAATAATTGTGGGTATGCTTACCCTTGCTCTTATTGTTTGGGGCAGTTATTCGTTTACTCAATTACCTATCGATGCCGTTCCTGACATTACTAATAATCAGGTACAGGTGCTCACTGTTTCGCCTTCATTAGCCGCGCCTGAAATTGAAAGATTGGTCACGTTCCCGATTGAGCAAACGATGGCCACGATAGCTAAAATCACTGAGATGCGCTCCTTCTCACGGTTTGGTCTTTCTGTCGTTACCATTGTATTCACCGATGATACCGATGTGTATTGGGCACGGCAACAAGTCAGTGAAAGGCTCTCCGCTGCAAAGAGTGCCATCCCCCCAGGAGCAGGCAATCCAGAGTTAGCGCCACTTTCTACTGGGTTAAGCGAGATCTACCAATACATACTTCGTCCTAAAAAAGGATATGAAGAGAAATTTGATGCCACCGAATTACGAACCATTCAGGATTGGATTGTGCGAAGGCAATTACTCGGAACGGAAGGAGTGGCTGATGTGAGCAGCTTTGGTGGTCATATTAAGCAATATGAAATAGCATTAGATCCTGAAAAACTTCGAAGCATGAATATCAGTTTCAGCGAACTGTTTCTGGCGCTCGAAAAAAACAATCAGAATACGGGTGGAGCCTACATAGACAAGAAGCCGTATGCCTACTTCATTCGAAGTGAAGGGTTAGTTGAAAATCTGGAAGACATTGAAAAAATTGTTATTAAAAATTCTCCAAGTGGTCTACCCGTGCTTGTGAGAAACGTAGCCACAGTCCGCTATGGACATGCCATGCGCTATGGCGCTATGACATACAATGACAAAGGTGAAGTGGTAGGAGCGCTCGTTCTAATGTTAAAAGGAGCCAATTCTTCCTTAGTAATTGGCAAGGTAAAAGAACGGATTGAACAAATAAGAAAGACACTGCCAGAAGGGGTAGATATTGAGCCATTTTTAGATCGCACAAAATTAGTAAACAGCGCCATCAGTACGGTAACCAAAAACCTGGCTGAAGGAGCATTGATCGTCATCTTCGTATTGGTCTTGTTATTGGGCAATCTGAGAGCTGGTTTAGTAGTCGCTTCCGTAATTCCACTGGCCATGCTTTTCGCGATTAGCCTGATGAATTTATTTGGCGTCTCTGGAAATCTCATGAGTTTAGGTGCGATCGACTTTGGATTGATTGTCGATGGCGCGGTAATCATTGTGGAAGCTACCTTACACCACTTGGCGGCATCAGGATTAGTTCGCACCCTCACGCAAAAAGAAATGAATGAAGAAGTTCATCATTCTGCCAATAGTATGATGCATTCGGCAGCATTCGGGCAAATCATCATTCTGATCGTTTATCTTCCCATTCTTTCGTTGGTTGGTATTGAAGGAAAAATGTTTGGGCCGATGGCCCAAACAGTAGCCTTTGCCATTGTAGGCGCCTTAGTGCTTTCGCTTACCTATGTTCCCATGGTTTCATCTCTGTTCCTAAGTAAAAAAACTGGCCACAAGAAAAACATTTCCGATCGCATCATTCAATTCTTTCATCAGCTCTACAAACCCACTATTTTGTTTGCCTTAAAAAAGAGGGCGTTGGTCGTGAGTGGCTCGGTTGTGTTTTTAATAGCTAGTATTTTTGTTTTCCTGCAACTGGGTGGGGAATTTATACCAACTTTAGATGAAGGCGATTTTGCCGTTGAGACACGATTGCTAACAGGAAGTTCGCTGACTCAGATGATCGAAACAACTCAAAAGAGTTCGCGCATTTTGCTGGATAATTTTCCTGAGGTAAAAGAGGTGATTGGAAAAATTGGCACCTCAGAAATACCAACAGACCCCATGCCAATTGAAGCAAGTGATTTGATTATTGTGTTGAAAGACAAAGACGAGTGGACAAGTGCAAGTTCGCGTGACGAGCTGGCCGATAAAATGTCTAAGAAATTAGAAGAAGAAATGCCTGGTGTGTTGTATGGTTTTCAGCAGCCTATACAAATGCGCTTTAATGAACTGATGACTGGCGCCAGGCAAGATGTGGTAATCAAAATTTATGGGGAAGATTTAGCGCTGTTGGCTTCTTACGCAGCACAGATTGGAAAAATTGCGAGGCAGGTTGAGGGCGCCCAAGATGTTTACATAGAACCAATCGGTGGATTGCCCCAATACGTGGTTAAATTCGATCGCAATAAACTAGCTCAGTTTGGACTGAGTGTTGATGAGGTAAACAGAGTATTGCGTACAGGATTTTCGGGCGATGTTGCCGGCATGGTTTATGAAAAGGAAAAACGGTTTGAGTTGGTCGTTCGTTTAGATGAAAAGAAGCGAAAAGGGATTGAGGACATCAAAGGTCTATATGTTACCACGGCATTGGGTAGACAAATTCCTTTAGAACAGTTGGCCACCATTGAGCTGAACTCTGGCATCAATCAAATTCAACGAGATGATGCGAAGCGGAGAATTGCTGTTGGCTTTAATATTCGAGGCCGCGATGTGCAGACTATCGTAAAAGAATTGGATGCGAAGATCAACACCCAGCTGAAATTTGAGCCGGGCTATTTTTTAAGGTACGGTGGCTCTTTTAAGAATCTGGAGGAGGCGAAACAACGACTAATGGTAGCCGTGCCACTGGCATTGGCATTGATATTCTTACTCCTCTATTTCACGTTCCATTCGTTCAAACAGGGTTTACTGATTTTCACAGCAATACCTCTTTCCGCCATTGGTGGAATTTTCGCCTTATGGGTCAGAGATATGCCCTTTAGTATTTCTGCAGGTGTTGGTTTTATCGCTTTGTTTGGAGTAGCTGTATTGAACGGAATCGTGTTGATTGCAGAGTTCAATCGCCTTAAGAAAGAGGGAAAATTATCCATTCATGAAATTGTGCTGAGAGGAACAGAAGTGCGTTTGAGGCCTGTGCTAATGACCGCTCTCGTGGCTTCACTTGGCTTTTTACCAATGGCATTATCCAATGGCTCGGGCGCAGAAGTGCAACGGCCACTGGCAACAGTCGTGATTGGCGGATTGATCACAGCTACTCTTTTAACATTGGTCGTCCTTCCTATACTCTACACTTATTTTGAAAAAGAGAAAGAAATTCTCAATTC
>JABFSY010000027.1 GCA_013140395.1 Cyclobacteriaceae bacterium | reverse complement strand
GCTCAACTCCGCGCTGATTTTGAATTGATAACAGCTGGCAGAAAGTCGATTGGAATAAAGGACAAACATACTCGCACATATGCGGAAGAAAACATTTTCATTGAAGAAGGTGCGGTCATACTTGCAGCTGTTTTAAATGCAGAGAATGGCCCCATTTACATTGGAAAAAATGCGCAAGTACAAGAAGGAGCGTTGATCCGTGGACCCTTTGCGTTGGGCGAAGGCTCCGTGATAAACATGGGTGCAAAGATGCGTGGCGATGTATCCATAGGCCCGGGGTGCAAAGTAGGAGGTGAAGTGAGTGCCTCTGTTTTCTTTGGATATAGCAGTAAAGCACACGATGGCTTCTTGGGTTGTTCGGTGATTGGTGAGTGGTGTAACTTTGGTGCGGATAGCAACACCTCTAACCTGAAGAACAATTATGAGAATGTGAAAATCTGGAATTACCCTAAGAGTGGATTTGTAGATACCGGTTTAATGTTTTGTGGGTTGATGATGGCTGATCACACCAAGTGTGGAATCAATACCATGTTCAATACCGGCACGGTGACGGGGGTTAGCGCCAATATTTTTGGCGATGGGTTTCCCCGAAACTTCATCCCCTCCTATGCGTGGGGTGGCGCTGCAGGGTTCAGCACTTATCAATTTGAAAAAGCCATGCTCACTGCAGCCAAAGCGATGGAGCGCAGAGGGCTTTCGTTGTCGAACGTTGACAGAGAGATTTATAAAACAGTTTTTGAAACCTGTACTTCGGAGCGGGTATGGGAAAAAACGAAATGATACGAAGTACCAATGACCTTCTCTGCTATACCGGGACTTATTGAGATTAAAAAGAAACTGATTGATGCAGTGCAAGCTAGTCACGTAGCGCACGCTCAACTATTTTCCGGCAAACCTGGTTCTCTCAATTTAACGTTAGCTCTTGCCTATGCAACATACTTACATTGCCAAAACAAAGGACTTACCGATGCGTGCGGAACTTGTGCGGCATGCTCAAAGAGTCTAAAATTTATTCACCCTGATACAAATTTTGTTTTCCCTCTTGGCAATGTAAAAGGAGATAAAGATGAAGATCGGTTCAAAGCCGAGATTTTAAAGACCTGGCGGAGCTTTCTCATTGAACAACCTTTTGGTGATTTGGGTGATTGGATTGGCGCCTATGGAGGAGAAGATAAACAAGCGCTAATTTCCAGAGAAGAAAGTAGGGAGATCGTAAAGATGTTGACCCTGAAGCCGTTTGAGAGTACGTATAAGATCATGATTATCTGGCAGCCCGAATTCATGCACCCATCTGCCGCCAATGGCATACTCAAAATTTTAGAGGAGCCACCTAAAGACACGTTTTTCATACTCGTTACAAATGCCATCGAAAGATTATTGCCCACGATTCTTTCACGCACTCAAATTGTTCAAATACCACTGTTGGATGACGTGGAGATTGAAAACCACTTGGCGACCAAAGGCGTGGCCAGCAATCGGCAACAAGAAATTGTTGCACTTGCTGAGGGGGATTTGAATCTGGCTATCAAACTGATCGATTCCGAGCAGGATCATTTTCAAGAGAAATTTTCGGAATGGATGAGAACTTGTTTCAAGCGAGACTACGGCAAGATGGTAGAACAAATGGAGGAGTTTAACGAACGTGATAAGTTAGGCCAACGAAATTTTCTACAGTACAGCCTCACCATGATGCGCGAAACGCTCATCCATTTTTCGGGCGCTTCTAAAATCAGTCGTGTAAAAGGAAGTGAAGTAAAGTTTGTGCAAGACTTTGGCAAAGTAATGAATGTCGGCAAGGTGGAGAAAGTCAATCAACTCATTTCAGATGCTTCTTATCACCTTGAGAGAAACGGAAGTGCCAAAATGATTTTTCTTGACCTATCTCTACAAATTTCAAAAATACTCAATCCTTAAATCACGGTTTGACAGCAACGCGGCATTTTCTATTTTTGTCGCTTTAAAAAATAAACGCCCGTAAAAATACCATGAACAAATCAGTTATATTCTTGTTTCTCGCCTTCACATTGGCTACGAGCTGCGCCCAAAAATCAGACTATGTGGTAACGATCAAAACCAATCAGGGTGAGATGATCGCTTTGCTATATGACGAAACACCCAAGCATAAGGCGAATTTTATCAAGCTGGCAAAAGAACACTATTTCGACAGTTTGTTGTTTCACCGCGTGATTGCCAGATTCATGATACAAGGAGGAGATCCTAACTCTAAAAAGGCTAGCCCGGGAGAACAACTAGGCAATGGCGGACCTGGTTACACAGTAGAAGCGGAATTCAATCCCAAATTCTTCCATGAAAAAGGGGCCCTATCGGCAGCGCGTTTGGGCGATGGACAAAATCCTACCAAGGCATCCAGCGGGAGTCAATTCTATATTGTGCAAGGCACCGTTATTCCGGAATCAAATATGGAAGACTTACGAATTGATCAAATGAAATTGAATATGGGCTTTCGTCAACTGATGCAAAACCCAGCTAACAAGCCACTCATCGATTCTTTAAATCAAGTATACATGGCGGGAGATATGGAGGGGTACAAAAGAAAAATATTTGCATTGGTGCCACGCATTGAAAAAGAAACTGGGATGAAAATAACCAAAGACGTCTCGCCTGAAAAGATCAAAGCATATACCACAGTGGGCGGTGCGGCACATCTGGATGGTGACTATACTGTATTTGGAAAAGTGATCAAAGGGCTAGACGTGATTGATAAAATAGCAGCGGTTCAAACAAGTGGTGAAAGACCCATAGAAGACATCCGGATGTTTGTTACGGTGGAAGAGATGCCCAAGAAAAAAATAACCAAACTTGACGGATACGTTTATCCTGAAGTAAAAAAATGAGAATACTTGTAACGGGCGCCAATGGGCTGCTAGGGCAAAAATTGGTTGAGTTAATCTCAACCAAGAATGACTACTTGATCGCGACTGCCAAATCAAAGTTGGTTAATGATCTTCCGTGTGAGGAATATCATTCGCTTGACATTACCAATCGCAGCGAAGTTGAAAACGTGGTACGGACCTCTAAGCCCGATGTCATTATCAACACGGCTGCGATGACGCAAGTGGATCAATGTGAAACTGAACAAGAGAAATGCTGGCTGAACAACGTTACAGCCGTAGAAAATCTTGTGCACGCCTGCGAGCAAACAAAAACACACCTCGTTCAAGTATCTACTGATTTTATTTTCGATGGAACACACGGCCCTTTGGATGAAACCGCAAAACCAAACCCCATTTCTTACTACGGAGAAAGCAAGCTTGCCGCAGAAGAGGCCGTTCAAAAAAGCAAAGCTGACTGGGCGATTTTGCGGACGGTTTTAGTCTATGGTATTACCAAAGACATGAGCCGATCTAACATTGTGCTGTGGGTGAAGAAAAGCTTGGAGGACGGAAAAACAATTAATGTGGTAAACGACCAATGGCGAACCCCAACGTTGGCAGAAGATTTAGCGGTGGGTTGCTACCTGGCCGCTACCAAGAAAGTGAAAGGTATTTATAACATCTCCGGTGATAACATGATGACGCCTTATGATATTGCTATTAAAACGGCCGATTTTTTTGGACTGGATAAGTCATTGATTAAAGAAACTGATTCAACCCAATTCAAGCAACCTGCCGCCCGCCCGCCTAAGACTGGTTTTATCATTGACAAAGCAAAAAAAGAACTGGGCTATCAGCCGCTTAGTTTTGCAGAGGGTTTGGAAGTCTTAAAGTCCCAGCTCCGTTGATTATTACGATACAGTCTATGGCCTATGGACTATCGACATAGCGCATAGACCATGGAACTGTGTTTGCTACTTCCTGTAATTCTTTTAATCTTCACGCACTTTAATTAACTAGTATGGCAGAAAATCGCGGACAGTGGGGCTCTAAGTTTGGTTTTATCATGGCTGCAGCGGGCTCGGCTGTGGGGCTCGGCAACATTTGGAGGTTCCCCTACCTTACAGGAGAACACGGAGGAGCTGCATTCGTTTTGATTTATATCTTCTGCGTGGTGCTAGTGGGGGCACCGATGCTGATCAATGAAATTGCGCTCGGCAGGTTCACCGGCAAAAATCCGGTTGGAGCAGTTCAAAAATTAGGTGGCAATAAGGTTTGGGTACTTCTTGTTGGAGTCCTTCCCCTGATCGTTACGTTCGTAGTGCTCAGCTATTACAGTACCATTGCAGGTTGGACAGTCGGTTATATTTTCACATCGCTTTTTTCAATAAAAACAACTTTCTCAGAATTTATTGCCAACCCTGCCATCGTGGTACCACTGGGTGCAGCTGTGATTTTAATGACCGCATTTATTGTGTTGGGTGGAGTGTCAGGTGGGATTGAGAAAGCGACAAAAATAATGATGCCCCTGCTTTTCGTATTGTTGATCGTTGTGATCATTCGAAGCGTAACCTTGCCAGGTGCGGGCAAAGGAATTGAATACTATTTAGTTCCTGACTTCTCAAAAATCAACGGCCACATTGTACTGGCTGCGTTAACGCAAGCATTCTTTTCATTAGGTGTGGGTTGGGGCATGATGATTACGTA
>JABFSY010000376.1 GCA_013140395.1 Cyclobacteriaceae bacterium | reverse complement strand
GCGGCCAAGTCTTTAACAACCGTGAAGACGAAAACCCGTGAAATCTTTGAGCCTCTTCGATTCAAAAAAACATGACACTCAAATCCTTTCTTCACCGGGATATGCACCCTAACCTCATCGATGTACATTTTCAAATACTTCAGTGCCTCTTTGCCAATTGGAACCAACCGCTCTTTATTCCCCTTCCCAATCACCCGCACAAAGCCCACATCCGTCAATACGTTTGAAATTTTTAACTCCACCAATTCAGAAACACGCAAGCCCGAACTATATAGTACCTCAATCATCGTGCGATTGCGAGCACCTTCGGGAGTAGATAAATCAATGGCGGCCAGCAATTTTTCGATCTCCAAATATTCCAAAGTATCAGGCAATTTTCTCCCTATTTTGGGTCCTTCTAACAACGAAGTTGGGTCCTTGGTAATCAGCTCTTCAAATAGAAGGTACTTATAAAACGCTTTTACGCCTGACAAAATCCGAGCTTGACTATAAGCACTCATTCCTAATTCGCTAACGAATTGAATAAATGCCTGCAGATGTTTGGAAGAAACTGCCAGCGGGGAAAGTGTTGGGTATTTCAATTGAACAAACTGATCCAGCTTTTCCACGTCACGCACATAGGCTTGAATAGAATTGTCTGACAAAGACCTCTCTAGTTTGAGGTAATCTTTAAATTGCTTGATATAGGATTGCCAGTTCAATGGTATCGGATTCGGTCACACAAATGTGCGATTAATCAAGGCACAGGCCATCACGAAAATCAAAATAAATGACGAGGGTAGCAACACGTTTATCCTTTTTCCTATCTTGGCTGAATGAAAATTCAAATCATCAACGGCCCCAATCTCAATTTGTTGGGCAAACGCGAACCCGAGGTTTATGGAACCACCGACTTTGATACGTTCTTTCAAAACCTGAAGGCCAGTTTTTCAGGGATAGAGATTCACTATTACCAGTCTAATATCGAAGGCGAGCTCATCAATAAATTACACGAAGTGGGCTTTGAGTTTGATGGTGTTATTCTCAATGCGGGTGCCTACACCCATACCTCCCTTGCCATTCATGATGCGATCGGTGCAATCAAGACGCCCGTGGTAGAGGTTCATATCTCCAATGTGTATGCGCGTGAAGAGTATAGACATAAGAGTGTGATTACCTCCAAGTGCACCGGCCTGATCACAGGGTTTGGCCTGGAAGGCTACGCGCTGGCGTTGCTTTATTTGATGAATAAGAAGGGGTAACTGCTGGCGGTTACAGGTTGCTGGTTTCTGGTTACCTGTTCCTAGAAACCAGAAACCAGAAACTAGAAACCAGCAACCAGAAACCAGCAACTACGAAGACCGATAAGCCATATCGTATACCGACTTTGAATGTGGCCCCAAAAATATTCTCGCGTAAATTCGGATAATGGCCAATCCGTCAATAATAAAACTAAGCGCAGTAAAAAAGGCTAGCACGACTTGATCTTCATGGATGTGTGTAAAGATCAAATCTTCTCCGATAAACGTGGGAGAGATAGGGAATCCGGTAGCACACAAGCACATCAATAAAAACACAAGCGCAATTTTTGGATGCTTGTAGGAATGACCGTGAAATTGACCCAGATCGATACTGCCTTCCAGCAACACCAATCTACGCAACGCTAATAGACCGACAATACCAGCGACAGCTATCCCACTGAGATATAAATGGATATCATTAAACGTGAAATTCTCATTGAAAGAAATTGCAAGCGCCACCCAAAAGTGATTCATGATGACCAGCATCCAGCTTAAACGTGCGTGCTTCCTTTCGGTAAACGATTTCAATACGCACATCAAACCAATTACGGAAAAGACAATTGTCAAGTAGTGTTGCACTTCTTCTGAAACCAGATTACGGTTATAAACCAAGAACAAGCCGACCACATGGGTGGGAACAAAAAAACCGATCGCTCGATTCAAGGTAAGGAAATTCACCTTTTGCCCAGCCCATTTTACCGGGTTCCAAAAGTAGCGATACATTAAGGAATCCAAATTCCATTCTTTGACACACAAAATGTATAGTGTGTTTTGTATCTTCTTAGGAAACGAATCCTCAATGGAACGAAGTCGAGGTGCGAAATTGTAAAACTGTTCTCGTATCAGGTAACTTACCACCGAGGGCGAAACCAATAACTGATAGGTTCTTAAAAAAGCATTTCCCGCAAAATGAAACAGTGCTAACATACCCCATCCGGCAGCCACCTCAATAAAGATCAAACCAATTTGCGCAATGGATGAATAGGCTATCTGGCTTTTTACTGACGATTGAACGCGCGCAATACCTGTGGCGATAATCGCTGTTGTCAACCCACACAAACCGATGAGAATACGCACCGAAGGTTGATACTCCCAAAATGGATACGTGCGCAACAAGATGAACACGCCCAGGTGAACAGACAAAGAACCATAAAAAATAGCACTCGATGGGGTTGGCCCTTCCATCGCTCTTGGCAACCAGGAAGAGAATGGAATTTGTGCGGACTTTGCAGCCGCTGCAATCAAAAACATCAATGAAATAAAAACGCCAATCCAGGTATGAGATTGCAAGTGCTCGTGCACCAATTCATAATTCTGAAGTTTTGCAAATGTAATGTTCTCATGAAACAAATGGTGTGTTGCCCACATAGCTAAAATCAATCCCACATCTGCAATCCGATAAATAGAAAATACTTTTACCGCATTTTTCACGGGCAAATAACGATCGCGATAAAAGGCGATCAGAAGAAAAGAAGAAATTCCCAATATCTCCCAACCGATAAAAAGTGTTTCAAGGTTTCCTGATAAAACGACAATGTTGTATCCCAGATAGAAGAAAAGAATCGTATTGAAAAAACGTTTATAACCTACTTCCCGATGCAAGTAGTAGCGACTATAAACCGTGACCAAGAACGTAAGAATAGATCCAACAAAAAGATATACAGCGGTAATTGAGTCAAAGTAGAAATCGATAAAAAATTCATAATCGGGTGATGAATAGAGAACCAGATCCTTAAAATCAGATGCCGGGTGCCCTTGAACAAGCCAATAAATCAAAAACGCCTGGAAGGTGATCATGTGGATGCCAATAATAACAAAAGACCAGCGCGACAGTAACGCCTCATTTTTTTCCGGCAGCACCAGGCTGATCAAAAAGCCAAAGAGCGGCAACAAAACAAAAAACTCAAAGAAGGCTATCATATAAAACTAAGATAAAGCGTAAACAGGAAGATTTTCTATGTGCGACTCGAGAATCGACTTGATGTCTGATGCCGATTCAACAGATGTAATGGTTGGAACATAGTCGATGAAAGCTCCATCGCGGAAATAATGGAGTTTGTGCGTGTCTGGATGGATGACCACCAGTATCACCCATTCGTTGATAAACCATTCATACGTCTCTGCGGACTTTTGAATCGTTTGAAGAACCACCTCCGGATAATGCTCCACTACCACCATAAGTCGAACAGGGTCGTGTACTTCAATCATCTGGCTGGGAAGCCCCGGCCGCAAATCTCCGTCAATTCCGTTGGCCACACCAAACAAGCCCATCACATTGTGAGGCAGTTTGGTACCGGCTCCTAATTTCTGATTGTCCACCCGCGAGAAGAAATACTCGAGATTTATTCCGCCACAAACAGGTGCAACTGCCTTCAGAATATTGGATAAATATTTTCCCTCAGGATCAACCTGGTAATCGAATGAATTCATGAATGCTCTGCGATCCAAAAACAAATGTTTGGTTAATTCCCTACGTCCGACCACGCAAAGCGCATTAGTCGCATGGTTTAACTCCGGGCGTGGCTCAAACAATGAAACAGATCGTATTCGGATTTGCTCGTGAATCGTGGATGGCGATAAATGAGAGTCAATTGAAAAAAATCGTCTGGATCTTTCTTTGGCATTGTAGTCTAACGCTTTGGCAAAGACTGCTTCCACTTTCTTATGTTGTTCAATGTTCTGTTTGTTCAATACATCTTCATCGTAAAAAGAAATTTCATCGCGGGTGGTATCGTGTAGCCCGCCAATGAACTGCGTTTGCTCAGGTATCACGATACCTCGTTCCTTCAATTGCTCACGCACTTTTTGATGGTTCGCCATAAAAGAAATAACGCGTGCATTCACCGAACCAGCCCGGCCGGAGCAGGCTCCGCAATCATAAGCAGCATAGTGCGGGTTATTGACACTGCTGGATCCATGACCAACTACATACACAATAGGTGCGAAGTCTTTCACCAACCCAATGCTTTTTAACAAACCCTCTACCCTATTGGTCATCTCGTCTACCTGATAACCAATTTGAAGATCGTTCTCGCGATGATCAGGGTTTGTGTTCTCAATCGTCAACTGCGATTTCTTGCTCATGTGCTTAAATGAAGACGCGGTAGCGGGCCCCATCGAAGGCTTAAAGATGTTAATGAACAAACTAAACGCTGACCAGAAACCAAGGGTTTGCGAGATCAACCAGCCCCCGTAAAATGAATGTGAATGCTTGGCCAAATACAAATCCTTTTCGCGCTTCTCTTGCCCCACCCCTTTGATCA
>JABFSY010000196.1 GCA_013140395.1 Cyclobacteriaceae bacterium | reverse complement strand
ACGGACCTAATGGTCGCAGCAGCAAAAACCAAACGCGTCATTAATATCAAACATGGCCAGTTTTTGGCACCTGATAACATGAAGCACCCGGTTGGCAAATGTGTGGATAGTGGAAACGATCAAATCATTTTAACGGAGAGGGGATTCACCTTCGGTTACAATGATTTAATTGTTGACCCTCGAAGTTTCTATCACATGAATAAAATTGGTTATCCGGTGGTCTTTGACGTCACTCATGCCATCCGAAAATACGGCATACCAAGCGCTGATGCGAAAGGAGGAGCCCGCGAATTTTTACCGGTGCTTTCACGAGCGGGTATAGCCGCAGGCGTTGACGGTGTTTTCATTGAAGCACACCCTGATCCTGACAAAGCTTTGTGCGATGCTGCTAGCCAATTAAATATTAATCAACTAGAAGAATTCTTAAAACCACTTATCGAATTACACAATGTGGAAGTGAAATTCCGCGAAAAGTCTCTCATCACTCACTAAAAAAAATCAAAACATGGAATTGTATTTAGACTCAGCAGACCTGAAGGAAATTGAAGAAGCCTTTCAACTTGGCTTTCTAAACGGCCTCACCACTACTCCTACTTTTATGCACCGCGGTGGTGTAACAGACGTAGATGGATTAATCGTAAAATTATCTAAGATCGTGCCTGTTCTCCAGATCGAAGCGTTGGGGAACACTGCTGAGGAAGTACTAGCTGAGGCAAAAAGACAGCTTAATCTAGGTCTTGATCCTAAGAAAACCGTTTTTAAGATTCCTGTTTCATTAGAAGGCGTAAAAGCTTGTAACCTGCTGCGCAAGGAAGGGCTGTTGGTAAATGTACACTTGGTGTACACTTTGCAACAAGCCTACATGGCTATGCACGCAGGGGCTACCTACGTTTGTCCACTTGTTGGTCGCTTGCAGGACCAAGGTCATGACGCATTGGATTTAGTTGCTCAGTGTGTGAACGCAGTTGATCATTACGGGTATGATACGAAAATCATGTTCTCTTCCGTACGCTATGCAGAACATGTTCGCAACGCAATTAATATTGGCGTGCACACAATTACCGCCCCGTGGAAGGTAATGAAAGCACTCACAGACAACAACCTTACGGCACTAGGAACTCAACAATTTGTAGAGCACACGAAGTTGATGACCGTTCGCGTGAAGGATGTCTTGAACAGTAAAAACCCTATCGTTTCTGCCGACACCTCCGTAACTGATGCATTGGTAAAGATGACAGAGTACGGCTTTGGAAGCATAACCGTTACAAAAGATAACAAAGTAGTAGGTGTGTTTACGGACGGTGATTTGAGAAGGAAATTGCAAGAAAGTGGCCGTGAGATATTGACTAAAAAAATAGGTGAGTTTCAATACAAGGAGCCTGTTTCTATTGATGCTGACGCACTTTTAAATGAAGCGGCTGATCTTTTCAAGAAGACAAAAGTAGACACCATTTTGGTAACAGATGGAGGCAAGCCAGTAGGCATGCTTGACATTCAAGATTTGAAAGATTAATTTTTATAGTTGGAAGCGGCCGGTATACAATCTTTATTCGCTGAAATTGGTGGAAGGTTTTGTATACCGGCCGTTGACATTCAGCGCAAGCTGGAGGACATAAAAGCATTTGTCTTCGATTGGGATGGTGTATTTAATGACGGAAGCAAACGCGACCAAACAGGAAGTGGTTTTACAGAACCTGATGCTATGGGAACCAACATGCTGCGCTTCAGTTACTGGCTTAAGCGCAAATCATTACCTACCACCGCGATCATCACAGGGGAAGAAAACGAATCGGCTTTATTCCTAGGAAAAAGAGAGAGATTTACCTCCCTTTACTTTAAGGCTTCAAATAAGTTGAAGTCGTTTGAGCACTTTCTGGCCACCCATCATTTAAAAAGTAACGAGGTGGCCTTTTTTTTTGATGACGTACTGGATATGTCTCTGGCCAGTCAATGTGGTCTTCGGCTTAATTCCTATCGACCATCTAATCCTCTATTCAACCATCATCTCACTTCTAAACAGCTGGTTGACTATTCTAGCTCGGGCCAATCTTACGCAGTGAGGGAAGGCTGTGAATTGCTGATAGGGCTTCAGGGCAACTACACTGAAGCTATTACAAACCGGCAACACTTTTCCGAGACCTACCAAAGCTATCTAGCCACGAGGCAAAAGATTGATACTCAAGTTTACACTGGAATAAGTTAAACAACTTTTTTCCGAATTTGCTTGGCATACGTGCGACTTACCGGAAAGCTTTTCCCGCTCTGCATCTTTACCACCATGCCGCCATTAAAATGGCGTTCAATTTCCTTTAGGTGATTTACGTTTACAATCGTAGAGCGATGGACACGAATGAAAGTATCGGGATTCATCATTTCCTCTAGTTTTCCGATTCCTGAAGAGCTGACAAACTGATCATTTTTTGTAACAATAATAGTGTAATCGCCTGACGCTTCCAGGTACACGATTTCGTCCATCGGCAAGTTGAATAGTTTCTCCGATTTCTGAACAAAAATATGGGTGTCGTAAGTGCCCTTGTGATTTACCTGGCGTAGGCTCCCTAACAGGTTTTCCAAATCTCCTTCGTCCATTTTCTTGCGCTTGAGGGCCCGGGCTACTGCTTGCCTGAAACGTTCTTCATCCAATGGTTTCAGAAGATAATCAACTGCATTTTTTTCGAAAGCCTTGATGGCATATTGATCATAGGCTGTGATAAAAATTACGTACGGCTCATGATCTATTTCGTCCAATACTTCAAAACCAGTCATGCCCGGCATTTGTACATCTAGAAAAATTAAATCTGGCGTCAGTTTATTTATTTTCTCAACAGCTTCCGAACCTTTTGAACATTCATCTAACAGCTCAATCTCTTCAATGGATTCCAGGTACTCGCGGAGTAAGTCGCGGGCCAATTTCTCATCATCAATAATAAGGCAAGTAGCTTTTGTCATATGGGCTGCGGTTCAAGTTTAGTTTTTGGGGGGATAAGTGTCTTTGTATTTTTATCATTAACGAAAAAACGAACACGGTAGCCGTTTTCCGATGCATTGATTTGAAGGCCTGATTGCGGACCGAAATAACTTTTCAATCGAAGGTCGGTATTGGCCATACCAATCCCACTTGAACTTCCATCCATGACCTTCTTTGCCTTTGACCCTAGACCGTCATCGCGCACTTCAAATAATACTACATCTTTTGACCTGCGAACCAAGAGCGAAATAGTGCCGCCCTCTTCTTTAGGTCCTATTCCGTATTTTACCGCATTCTCTACCAAAGGTTGTAAAATCATTGGCGGAATTTCTATGCTCAAGCAAGACGAGTCAATTTCCTTCTCAAAGCGAAGCCGATCACCAAATCGAACCTGCTGAATTCTAACATAGTTTTCAATAAACTCAATTTCGCTACTCAATTGAACCAATTCCTCTCCATGAGAATCAAGTGCATAACGAAAAATATCTGATAGGTTGGTAATTACTTTTCTTGCTTGTTCTTTGCTGGTGTGAACCAGCGTACTAATTGAATTAAGTGTATTGAAAAGAAAATGAGGATTAATTTGAGACTTCAGCAATGATATTTGCATCTCACGGTTCTTAATTGCCAAAATGCTTTTCTCTTTTTCTTGGCGCTGGATCCCCTGAAAGTACCGAATAACATAGTACACACCTACTGTTATAATATACTGGTCGTGAAACCGTAGCGCGTCCCAGCTCAATAACGCCAACATGTATTCTTTCCAATGAACAAAGTAAACGAACCCCTCCAGATAATCATTGAAGAAATAAGAAAGTGTGCCCATCACAAAGAAGAACAATATAATGCCGGCCACGTGCCCCACTACTTGAAAAACCGTTTTAAAATTGGAGAGCCAGTGTGACCATAGGAAAATAAGAATAATTGAAATAATTAAGGCTTCATACAGAAAGAAAGCGTTCCACAGGACGTAGTAGGCCGGATTGTCGAACTGCCATTCAATGATGGCACTGATGGCAAAATTGATGAAATACCATAGGCAGATCAGCCAATAGGCACGTTTCCAAATGGACGGTATGCGTTCAAGCCACTTCAAGTCAGTAAGATCTCCTTTAAATTTAATGAAAAGGATTTAATGATTATTAGCCCATTAAATATCCGCCAAACGTACATTAATTTCGTTGAGTCAGATTAAGGGCCAACTGTAGAAAATGCTATCTTGTAGCTTGTATAATATGAAATACTACCTGGCGTTATTTTGCGCCTTGAGCTCATTTGCAGTAACCGCTCAAAAACTAACTGTTTCCGGCAAGGTTGTCGATAAGGAGACCAGAGAACCGCTGCCTTTTGCCTCTGTGGGTATTCTAGGAAAATCCATTGGTACTGTTACAAACCTGCAAGGCGAATTCGATTTTCATCTAAACAGTGAATTCAAAGACAATATTTTCGCGATCAATATGCTTGGCTATAAAACCTTTGAAGCCCCAGTCTGGGCGTTACTCACTGATTCGCTGGTCATCCAAATAGAAAAATCAACTGTTATCCTGGACGAAGTTGTTGTTTCAGACTCCCTAAAGGGGGGTGATATTCTACACATTGCCCTTTTAAAAATCGATGAAAACTACCCAAAAAATCCGTATGTCTTGGAAGGCTTTTACCGTGACCTAAAGAAAGTTGCTAACACCTATGTCTCACTTTTGGAGGCAGCCGTATCTATCTATGACGAAGACTATAAAGAACCAAGAAACAAATTCAAATTGAGGGAACGTGTTGCTCTAAAAGAAGTTCGCAGAAGCATCGGCTATAGCAGTAAATTCACGTCCTTTTTTGATCAGGGAAATTTATTGGAAGACTTGCTCCTACACAATAGCATCCGCTATCGCCATTTTCCTGAAGAAGATGAATTTCTAAAACAACTAACAAGAGAAAAAGATACCGATTTTAACAATCGCCCCGTCTATGTGATCACTCATAAACTTGACCAAGTAAAGCTGTTGATAGACAAAAAAACTTTTGCCATCCTTCATCTCGAAGACGAGAATACATCCGATCTTTTTGTAGGCAAAAAGAGAGGGTTGGTGAGCAAACTTGTAAAGGTCAAAAGGGTAATCGATTTTAAGGCGTTTGAGGGGGTGATGTATCTAAATTATCTAAGCGTAAACTCGCAGATTAATTGGTTTGATGGTGAAACCAACGACTTGAAATTTGAAACAGAGCTTAATCAGATTCTCTTGATTAACTCCGTGGAACCCAACACGTCTAAGAAAATTGGATTGGGACAAAAAATGAAAAACTATGGCCTTCAATATCAAGACCAGGCATATAATAAAGCGTTTTGGGATAATTACAATGTTCTAAAAGAAAGTCAGTTGGACAAAAAAATAATTAGCGATCTAGAACGCGAACAATCCTTAGAACACCAATTTGGTGACAACCACTAGACAGTTGTTGAATAGTATGGGGTCAAAAACCACTTTGCCCATTCTAACTCTCAATATTTTTTGTTATGTTTAATAGCATGATTCGTTGGTCAGAACTCGCGAAAAATAGTTTAGAACAAAAAATAAGTTTGTTGTATCAACACGCACAATTTGTAATAGCCATCAGGTATTACCGCTATAAAGTAAATCTGTACTTACTTGGCGATGAGTACATCGAAGTTTTCGTTAACCATAAGAAGTCTACCATCGAGCGAATTTCATTGCTCGATCGTGAACACACGAGAATGAATTTCTACTCTGACCAAATCAAACTCCAAGTGCCTTAATAAAACAAGAAAGCCCCAAAAATGGGGCTTTCTTGTTGAGAAACAAAAACTCTTATGCTGTAGCCGCAGCAGCTTCAGGAGACTTTGCCTGCTGTCTTAGCACCACTGTTTTCTTGGCTTTATAGCCGCAATAACCGCAGAGATAATGTTTGATAATTTCTCCCTCTTCCGAGAACGTAGGGGTTTTTGTAATTTCTTCCCTCACAACTTTAAAGGTTTGATAATTACATTCCGGACATTGAATGGCATGCAAGTGACCTGAGTATTTTTCAATTTGAATATGACCTGATTCTTCATCTTTCCAAACATCGTAGTCAACCGAAAACACATTTTCTTCTGCCTGCATTCCCTCATCCAAATAGGCGTCTTCTTCTTCTTCACTCAATAGCTTCATGGGTTTTCCAGTCTTAGGGGAAATCCGTGGCTTGTAACGAAGAACTTTCAATCTTTTCTCAATAAAAAAGGGATAATAAAATTTCAGCAAATTCTGAATGATGAGAGCCGCAATTAAGCCAAAGGCAATTGTCATGAACGCCCGGACAAAAAACAGGACCGTGCTAAATTTTACCAAATTAGAATTAAAAAAAAAGCAGGCGCCTATAACCAAAACAATGGATGCAATCCACAAAAACTTGATTTCATGCTTATTGATGAAATCATACTTATTTTTATTGCCTTCTGTAGTCGATAGCTTGACAAAATATCCGAGCACAATTAATATGGCTACTGCCCATAATGCGTAAGACAAATTTGTCGCCAGGGCATTCCAAGAATCATATCTGTGAGGGTCTTCTTCTAACAAGTAGTCATTCATATTTTAGAGGTTTATCGTAGTCTGTTATTGAAATCCAGTTATCTAGTACCCTGTCGAAGTCAAATATAGATAAAAAGCTTAAAATTTAAACAAAAAAATAACTCATAAAAGTTCAAGGCCTGGTAAACACCTGCTGCTAAAATCCCTAATAGCGTTTAACGCCCTCTGCTTGTCTTCCAACATTCCCATATGTCCAGAGTGCTCAAGCGGTTGGTAAACTACTTTTGGCCCTAGTTTGGCAAGCTGCTCCGATACAGCAACAGGAATGATAGAGTCGTGGATACCTGCAATAACTAAAAGGTAAATAGGAAGCGTGCGTAGAAACTCTATGGCTGATTCGCGATCGCGCATCGCTTTCGTATATGAAATGACAGTTTCGAGAGGAGTTGCACAGGCAATTTTATTTACCTGCGTAAGGTATTTGCTTTGACTATCCCTAAAAAGGCCTTGAACAAATGTACTTGCAAAGGGTGCAACTCCATTTTTCTGCACAAATTCGATTGTTTTGTCTCGATTGGCCTTTTTATCATCGCTATCAGCGAAGGCAGTCGAATGAAAAAGACCGATGCCAGCAAACGCTTCAACTTTCTTCCGGGCCATAGCTAATGTTATATAACCACCCAGCGAATGCCCAATTAGAATTGAATATTCTATCCCAGATTGGTGCAGCCAGGTAAGCATTTGGTCGGCAATGTCGTCAATAGAAAATGGTTGGTGAGGCAGTTGACTTTTCCCAAAACCTGGCAAATCCGGTGTAATAACCCTAAAATTCAACGCCAGATCTTCAGCAAAACCGTTCCAGATTTGGTGGTTCTCGCAAAATCCGTGTAGTAATACGATCGGGAAACCTTTTCCTTGATCCTTAAAATAAATTTGCTGACTCACCTAGACAATGGAACGAATAGGCTCAAGCATCAACAGAACAGACCGCTCAATGCCTTCCGGATCGAAACCGCATTCCTTATGCAATTCCAGTTGCTCACCGTGCTCCACAATCCGATCAGGTATGCCTAATCTCTTTACTTCACATTGATAATTGTTATCTGCCATAAACTCCAGCACAGCACTTCCGATACCCCCCTCTACACAACCATCCTCAACTGTAAGTACTTTCTTAAAGGAAGAAAAGACTTCATGCAATAAGTTTTTATCAAGAGGCTTTGCAAAGCGTAAATCATAGTGTGCAATTTGCAGGTCTTTTTTGCTGAGTTTTTCACAAACCTCTACCACATAATTTCCAATGTGACCAAAGCTTAATACAGCAAGCTCGTTTCCTTCTCTGATTTTCCTTCCGGTTCCAATCTCAATTTCTTTAAAGGCGGTCTTCCACTGTGGCATTACACCCTGGCCTCTAGGGTACCGAATAGAAAATGCCTGCTCACTTCTTGGCAGCTGCGCGGTAAACATCAAATTTCTAAGCTCCTCCTCGTTCATAGGAGATGCGACAATCATATTCGGCAAACACCTGAAGTAAGCCACATCATAGGCACCATGGTGAGTAGGTCCATCGGCACCTGCAAAGCCAGCTCGATCCAGACAAAAGTTGACTGGTAAATTTTGAATGCACACATCATGCACCACCTGGTCGTACGCACGTTGCATAAATGAACTATATATATTGCAGAAAGGAACAAGTCCTTGTGTTGCCAATCCAGCCGAGAAAGTCACTGCATGTTGTTCTGCGATACCTACATCAAAAGCGCGTTCCGGCATTTCTTTCATCATGATATTCATTGAGGAACCGGATGGCATCGCGGGCGTGATGCCCATAATTTTATCATTGGTTCTGGCCAGCTCAGCCAAGGTATGTCCAAACACATCCTGGTATTTTGGAGGTTGAGGCTTTTCGTAAACTTTCTTGTGGATCTCCCCCGAGATCTTGTCAAAGGTACCTGGCGCATGCCAGGTTGTTGCGTTCCCTTTTTCAGCCGGGCCATAGCCTTTTCCCTTGGTAGTAATGCAATGCAATATCTTCGGGCCTTTGATCTGTTTCAAATCATTTAAAACAGACACCATATGATCTACATCGTGGCCATCGACTGGCCCGAAATACCTAAGATTAAGTGATTCGAAAAGATTGCTCTGACTAAGCAAAGTCGATTTAATTCCTGTCTCTACTTTTGATACAATGTCTTGCGCACTTTTTCCTATAGATGACAACTTCCCAAGGAGATTCCACACGTCATCCTTTAGCTTATTATATGTCTTTGAAGTGGTAATATCCGTCAGGTAATCCTTCAAGGCACCCACATTGGGGTCTATCGACATGCAATTGTCATTCAGGATGATCAATAAGTTGGTATCGGAAACCCCCGCGTGATTAAGTCCTTCGAAGGCCATCCCCCCCGTAAGCGCACCATCTCCAATGATGGCAACGTGCTGCTTGTCATCCAAACCTAGATATTTAGAGGCTACCGCCATGCCCAGTGCTGCAGAAACGGAGGTGGACGAATGCCCTACCCCAAAAGTATCATAAATGCTTTCCTTTCTTTTAGGGAACCCAGAAAGCCCCTTGTAGACGCGGTTGGTATAAAAATTATCTCTTCGCCCAGTAACTATTTTGTGACCGTAGGCCTGATGACCCACATCCCACACCAACTGATCATAAGGGGTATCAAAGACATAATGAAGTGCTACGGTAAGCTCGACAACGCCCAAGCTCGCCCCAAAATGACCGCCATAAACAGAAACATTGTCTATAATATAATGCCTCAGTTCATCACATAGTTGAACCAGTTGCGCCTGATCCAATTTTTTCAGGTCATCGGGGCTATCGATCGCGGCTAGTAGTTTTCCGGGGGTTATCAACATTGCAAATTCAAGGTTATCACGACTGATTATCTAAACAGACAATCAAGGTAAGTTGTTTTTAAAAGATTTTCAGCCTCACAGCTACAAATTTACGGATTTGTAGATAAGAACGGTTTTATCCAATGGTTTTGGATATTTTTGCCATCTGAAATTTATGGAACAAAAGCCTTTTGAAATTCATTTGCCCCTTTTTGAGGGCCCGTTTGACTTGCTTCTTTTCTTTATAGAGCGAGATGAACTCGAGATCAACGACATTCCCATCTCAAAAATTACGAACGATTTTCTGGAATACTTACGTCAGCTAGAAACCATGAACATAGAAGTGGCCAGCGAGTTTATTCTGGTAGCCGCCACGCTGATGCGTATCAAATCAAAAATGTTACTACCTCGCCCACAATTAGATGAGCAAGGAAATGAAATCGATCCGCGGGAAGAACTGGTAAAACACCTGATGGAGTACAAAAAGTACAAATCAGTGGTGGAGCAGTTCCACAAAATGGAAGAGACCGAGCTGATGAAGGAGAAGCGCGGCAATTTATTGAAAGAGCTAAAACAGCTGGCGGAAATCACAAATGTTGAAGCGGAATTACAAGATGTCGATCTGTTTAAGCTATTGATGGTTTTTGAAAAAGTCTTGAAACGACAGGAGGAAGAGAAAAACAAACCCGTTCATCAGGTAATTCAATATCCATTTACCATTGAAGGCCAGAAGGAGTATATCCTGAACGAAATCACTAGCAAGCCGCGCGTTCCCTTTATTGAGTTATTCGAAAAAGCTCCTACTCGCATAGCCCTGATCTTTAACTTTCTGGCTATTCTTGAGATGCTAGCCAACGGAATGATATCCATACAACAAGGAGAAGGCTTTAACAATTTTTGGGTGATGAAGAAAGACGAGATCGAGGAGACAGCCACCCAGTAATTCAACGGACGTTATCCACCAATCCACCGGTTAGTCTAACTAACTCAATTCGGCTTGAAAGCCCGTCAAAAATAGCAGCTACTTTCTCGAGCGCAGAAGATCGAAAATTTTCCTGGACAATTCGCAGATCAATGGCACTAAGCGCCCCATTTTTGTAGCGTTCATTGGCAAGTGCAAGGTTCAACTCTGCTGCTTGCAACTTTGTCTGAGCAATTGATACCAATTGTCTTCTCAGGTTGTACAAATCAAATGTGGCCAACAAACTATTCTCCAACGAAAGCTTAAGTTGATCGGTGGTGAGCTTAGCGATCTTCTCCTGAATTTGTGCGTTGTCGATCGTTCGCCTCAATTGACCTCCATTAAAAAGTGTGAACCTAAGAGAGAGGTTTGCATAGCCTCCATACGAATTACCTGTTTGTGTCAGAGGAGCAAATGTTGTTTCGTTTACACTTAGGTAGACAGGTTGATTGGCATCGCGATTGACAAACCCTACTGTATTTTCTATCTGATTACCTGTATTCGTTCGAAAATTGGCATTTAACTGATCTAAACTACCCGTACCACCTAGATTCAACAACAACGTTGGTGACAAGTTTGCCTGCGCACTGCGGGTCGCATTATGAAACAACTCCTGGCTAACAAACTGGTTACGGAGATTGGTGTTGGACTGAACCATCTTTGCTCTAAGATCATTGTATTGATAAACCTGTTCTTCAAATTCCAGGGGATCTGTAAACTGATAGGTCC
The DNA here is from genome assembly GCA_013140395.1 of Cyclobacteriaceae bacterium. Classification (GTDB taxonomy): domain Bacteria; phylum Bacteroidota; class Bacteroidia; order Cytophagales; family Cyclobacteriaceae; genus ELB16-189. The sequence continues at coordinate 7,379 of JABFSY010000196.1, read as the reverse complement.
TGTTAATGTCTTCATTTAGTAAAACGTTCAAATTGCGAACTGAATTCTTAACTACAATTTCTTGTCGCAATACGTTGGCTGAATCGGTGAGGTAATTATTTTGCTCCTGCAATACGTCAAACGAGATAGCAGAGCCAAGATTCTTTTTCAACTTCACATACACATACCTCTCTTTTGAGTACTCTCGATTTTTGACCAACACCTGCAATCGTTCCATTTCCAAACCTGCCTGATAGTAACTCAATATGATCGACTGTACGGTGTTTTCCATCACAAAGGCTGCATTGCCCTTGCTTAGAGCTTCCAATTGCTCCAACCGTTTTTTCGTAATCGACACTGCGAACCCGTCAAACAGCGTGAATTGAATATCCAGCTGCCCAAGTACATTGTTTGAAACATTTCGCCCAGCTACAGCAAAAGGATTGGCAGGCTTGCGCTCGACCACACTATTATTTTGTCCACCGGACAAGCTAATTGTTGGAAGCAGCCCAGTCTGCCCCCAGGTATTGTTGAGTGAAGCGGCCTCTACATTTAGCTTTTGAATTTGTACGCCAAAATTATTCTGTAATCCGATTTGTACTGCCCGAGCAAGACTCAGAGTATCTTGAGCTTGTAAGGTAGAGAAGGCTACAAGCACTGAGGTGACCATCATTACTCTAGAGCTATGAGGTATTATACACTGAAGGCTAAAAGCCTGTAGCATGAAGCTTTTGGCTTGCAGCCTACAAACCGCGGCCTTGATTTTATTTAACTGAAACATGCGCGTGCTTACTACTTAAATACGAATAGATGGCTGGTATAACAAACAAAGTGAGAACGGTGGCAAATAACATTCCGCCAATTACGGCAATACCCATTGACACGCGGCTTTCTGAACCCGCTCCCAGAGCCAAGGCAATAGGCAATATGCCCAGAATCGTAGAGAGACTCGTCATAACGATGGGGCGAAAGCGAGAAGCTGCTGCTTCCTTCACAGCATCGAGCACTGCCAAGCCCTGCTCTTTCCGCTGGTTAGCGAACTCTACAATCAAAATTCCGTTTTTCGTCACCAGGCCAATCAACATAATAATTCCTATTTGACTAAATACATTAAGCGTTTGATTAAAATACCAGAGTGATATGAGTGCACCTGCTAGGGCCAATGGCACGGTAAACATAATCACCAGCGGATCTTTGAAGCTCTCAAATTGGCCTGCTAAAATCAAATAGATAATCGCCAGTGCAATCAAGAATGCGAGATAAATACTAGAAGAACTTTCCGCAAACTCTCGCGAGGCTCCATCCAAACTAGTGGTGTAACTTTCATCCAACACTTCGTCAGCAATTTTTTGCATTTCTTTGATGCCATCGCCCAAGGCAACGCCTTTTGCCAATTGAGCTTGCACTTTTGCGGAAGAATACCGATTGAAACGGAACAGTTGTGGTGGGCTGCTGCGCTCCTCAAATGTGACGAGGTTATCCAGTTGTATCAAATCACCTCTTTTGTTTTTCACGTAAAGTGTTTTTAGATCTAATGGCTCATTGCGATTTGCGCGCTCTACTTGCCCAATGATCTGATATTGCTTTCCGTCCATAATAAAATTTCCAAAACGGGAGCCACTTAACCCAAGTTGAAGTGTTTGCGAAATATCCAACACATTCACACCAAGGTTTCTGGCTTTGTCGCGATCAATCGTAATGCTGATTTCCGGTTTGTTGAATTTTAGATCGAGATCCACGAAAGAAAAAAGCGGACTTGCTGATGCTTTCAACATAAATTGTGGCAATACTTTTTTCAACTTTTCAATATCAGCTGCCTGAATAACAAATTGAAGCGGGAATCCGCCTCTTCGATCTCCAATGGTTTGCGCCTGTGTTGTAAAGGTTCTCACACTTGAGTATTTTCTGACCTTGCCAGTAATATCGTCTACAATTTGTTGCTGGGTTCTATTTCTATCCTTTGGATCTTTTAGGATAACCCGAACAAAGCCTGAATTGACCCCGGCACTTCCGAACCCGGGAGCGGTAACGCTTACCATTCCGCTTCGCTCAGGTACCTCTTCGCTGATAAATTGTGTAAGCTCTTTAACGTTCCGATCCATGTACTCAAAAGTGGCACCCTCTTGTGCTTGTGCTTGCAATCGGAATTCACTTCGATCTTCTAACGGAGATAGTTCGGACGGTGTAGATGTTCCAAGAAAATAAATGACCGCCCCGGACAACACAATAACTACAAAACCCAGCCATCTGCGTCTCATAAATCCATCTAGAGCAGATGCATAGCCATCCGTAAGTCTATTGAAAAACGGCTCTGTCTTTCGATACAACCAAGGCTGCACAGCTCTGCGTTTTAGAATTTTTGAACTCATCATGGGTGTAAGAGTGAGTGAAACAAAAGCTGAAATCGCAACAGCACTTGCCACAACCAACCCAAACTCACGGAACAACCGGCCGGTAAGTCCTTGCAAGAAAATAACAGGCAGAAAAACAGCCACCACAGATACCGTAGTTGAAATGACTGCGAAATAAATTTCAGTTGATCCCTTACGCGCGGCTTCTTCTGGATTTTCGCCTTGTTCCACCTTCACATAAATGTTTTCCAGCACGACAATAGCGTCATCAACCACGATACCAATTGCAAGCACAATTCCCAGTAAGGTCAATACATTAATGGTGAACCCCAATAAGTACATCACAAAGAACGATCCAATGAGGGAGATCGGAATAGTGGCAATAGGTATAACGGTCGTCCGCCAATCTCGCAAGAAAATAAAAATGATGGAAAGCACGAGGAAGAAAGCAATTAGTATGGTCTCGCCCACTTCAAAGATAGAAGCCCGAATATACTTAGTGGAATCATAACTCATTTGGTAACTAACATCGGGCGGCAAATCGCGCGTGATCTGATCTAGTTTTTTATAGAGTCTATCAGCAATATCAATATTGTTTGCTCCGGGTTGAGCTACTATGGCAAGTGCACAGCCAGGAATGCCATCTCTTCGTAAAATAGTCCGTTCATTTTCTGCACCCAACTTGGCGTAGCCAATATCACTTAAGCGAACAACATTGTCACCTTGCTCTTTAATAATCAGGTTGTTAAAGTCTTCTTCAGTGTTTAAGCGCCCCATGGTGCGAACGGTCAGCTCAGTATTCTGTCCCTCTACACGACCAGATGGCAACTCCACATTTTCTCGATTCAATGCCTGTAGCACATCGGAAGGGGCTAACTTTAAGGAGGCCAATTTGATGGGATCCATCCACAGCCGCATTGAGTATCGTTGCTGACCCCATATTTGCACAGAGCTCACACCAGGAATTGTTTGAATTCGTTCTTTAAACAAAACCTCAGCTATTCGGGAAGTTTCTAATAGATTTCGCTTATCGCTTCGCACCGTAAGAAAAATAATTGGGCTGGAATCTGCGTCTGCTTTTTCGACAACGGGGGGGTCAACATCTTGTGGCAATCGATTAAGAGCACCCGACACTTTATCACGCACGTCATTCGCTGCGGCTTCGATGTTCACACCTAATTCAAACTCAACGGTAATGCTACTTCGGCCCTCACGGCTCACTGATGTTAGCGTTCGAATACCGGGTACCCCGTTAACCGCATCCTCGAGTGGTTCGGTAATTTGAGATTCAATAACATCTGCATTCGCTCCAATATAACTGGTCTGAACGGTTACTACCGGAGGATCCACACTAGGAAACTCTCGCACACCGAGGAATGAAAAGCCAATTACTCCCAATAGAATAATAGCCAACGACATCACAATCGCTAAAACGGGTCGGTTGATACTAGTGGTAGAAAGGCTTGCCATTGCTAACTCATTTTACTGTTTCGCGTTTTGAATTTTGCTCACTTCAATGTCGATTCCCTGGCGAAGCTGAAGTATCCCCGTGGTTAATAATGTATCCCCAGCCTTTAACCCGGACAAAACCTCTAACGAATTTTCTGTTCGGATACCCGTTTCAATTCTAACTTCCTTTGCCGTACCTCGATCAGCAATAAATACCTTTTTTCCGCCCTGGTCAGGTATCACTGCCTCAGTGGGAACTAGTAATGCATTCGGAAGAGATTCGAGAATCAATTCAACTTTCACGAACTGGCCCGGCAACAAATTGCCGCTTTTGTTTTCTGCTTGTGCTCTAATTTTTAAGGTCCGGGTCTCTTGGTCGATTCTTGGTTCTATTGCATATACTACACCTTTGTATATCCTTAAGTCGTTCTCTACCCGGCAAAAAATCCTTTCACCCGCTTTTACTTGCGAGCTATAGCGGGCGGGAATGGCGAACTCAATTTTCGCAGGAGAAATGTTGTAGAGGGTTGCCACTACAGTGCTCGGTGAAATATATGCCCCCAAACTCACATAACGAAGTCCGATCACTCCGTCAAATGGAGCCTTGATTCGCGTCTTCTCCAACTGTGCTTCAAGTATTTGAATATCAGAGACGGTCGTATTCAACCGGTTCAATGCGTTGTCATATTCCTCCTGACTGATGGCATCTTTCTCAAGCAATTTACGTTGGCGAAATTCGTTGTCCTGATTCAACTTCTGATTGTGTTTTTGCTTTTGTAATTGCGCCTCCAGATCATCGTTATTTATCTCCAATAACAGGCTCCCTTTAACTACTGGTTTTCCTTCCTGGAAAGAAATGCTTACAATTTTTCCAGACGACTCGCTCTTTAATTCTAGTGATTCATTCGGAAGCACCGATCCGGTCACCACCAACTTATTGTCCAGTTTTGAAGCTTGAATAACCAATGCCTCCACCAAAAGTTTTGGTTTTGAGCCAGCGGCCATATTGGTTGATTTTGGTGACGAGCTTGACTTAAACCATCCTAGCTTCGGAAGGGCAATCAAAAAAATAACCACCAAAACAATGGAGGTGGTAAGTAGTGTCTTTTTCACGGGTTGACTATTTCTAAATGATATGTGTTAAAAATTTCGCAAAATGTATTCTGCTGCGTTCCTTTTCATTCAACAACTAAATGGTTAAAGAGTAAATTTAGTTCAGTTTTAAAAGTTGGTTATGTAATTGCCAAATCTGAGGGACGAGCAATTGGGTCTCATCGTTGTGAACCACTATATCTGCTTTCTTTTTCTTTTCTTCTTCAGGCAGTTGAGTGGCAATGATCTTTATAACTTCCTCCTTCAATCGATGCGGATCTCTCGCGAGGACCCGTTTGATTCTCAATTCTTCTGGAGCTGTTACCAGTATCACTTTATCGACCCTCAGGTAAGCACCCGACTCAATCAACAACGCAGCCTCTCTTACCACATAGGAGGCTTCTCGATTTTGATCAAGCCAACGATCTGTATCTGCTGCTACTCTGGGATGAACCATTTGATTGAGAAGAGTTCTCTTTTCTTGGTTCTCAAAAATTACTCGGCTTAGGTATTCTCTATCCAGACTACCATCTGGTAGATAGGCCAAATCTCCAAATTCTTTTTTGATTTGTTCGATGAGTATTCCGTCAGTGGTCATTATACTTTTCGCTCGGCTATCTGCGTCATAAACCGGCACTCCCAGGCAAGTAAATATCTTGCAAATGACACTCTTCCCCGAACCAATGCCACCGGTAATCCCAACTTGGAAAGTTTTTGATCTCATCTCTGAGGGATTTTGATCCGAACCGTGTCAATTCGGATTAGTTCAGCGTAGACAGGACTGTTTCGAATCGTTGGTTTCACCACACCATCCTGGTCTGGGGTTTGAACGGGCACGACTGCAGTGATCTCCGCAAGGAGGTTTTTGAATTCTTCCTCCCGTTTGGCGGGAATGCGAAACCAAGCATCGATGCTATCACTTGGAAGGGTTTTCATTTTGCTGGTCAATTTCAAGGTGGCTTTAAAATCGATCACTCGCCCCACTTCAAACATTATCTTGACGCTGGCAGGTTCAACAACAATGTTTTGTCTTTCCATAACAATGTTCACTTGTTCAGAAACACTCTGACTCATTGACTCTCCTTGAATCATTATTGAAACAAAATCAGGTATCTGGTGAAGTATACTCTTAGGTCCTTCTAAAACAACAGAGTCAGGGAGGATAACTACCGGACTTACTCTGCCAAATCCGTCTTCAAAAGTAAATTCACTGAAATCCGGATTGACCTTGAATTTGTGAAAATCTTTTTCATCAATATGAAGTCGGAGTGTATCCGAAACCAAGAAGTTGATAGTGAGTTTTTCTAGCTGAGGCTGTAACAGAGGTACTAAAGAAGCGCTTACTATTTTCGTTGTCTCTAAAGGTCGATCTAGAGGTATGACCAACACGGATAACTTTAATCCAAACTGATTCCGAAAAAGATCCCAGCCGTTTCCGCTGACGTTGATTCCAATACGTTCCGGCAGCTCGTCTATTGGAATGAATTTTCCCTGATCGTATTCAAAACGAAGCGGGAACTCAATTGTAGCAACGTGCTTCTTGTTGAAAGCGTTGAAAAGCCAAAAAACACTAGCGGCTAAAACGCAGAGTACAATGGCCTTCCAGTTGGCTCGGTCAAACCTCAATAAATTGCCTAAAACCCGAAAAAAACTCATGCCTTGTAAAGGTACGGATTATTAGAGTGCCTGGTTTGAGGTCCATCTTTTCAAATTGACTTCTAAAAAAAGTGTTTCCCATAAATTAGGAGACACTTTTTCGGAATCTAGTTCTTGGCCGCTTCGGCCTTGGTCGACTCCATTGAAATGGCCGACTTAGAGAACTTAATCCTTCCTCCACGCTCAACCTCAAGGATAAACGTGTCGCCTTCTAATTCTGCCACGCGGCCGTGAGCACCGCCAATAGTGACTACATAATCACCTTTCTTAATTTCTTCGGTAAATTTCTTCTGGTCTTTGGCCTTTTTTTGTTGGGGTCTGATCATAAAGAAATAAAAGATCCCCACAATTGCCACCATCAAAATAATTTGTGTGTAAGCTCCACCCGGGCCAGCCTGTAATAAAATTGAGTTCATTTGTTAATAATTTTTTAATGTCAAATTGACGGGCAAGAACTTGGTATCGTACAACGAAACAAAATTTTCGCCACCAACTGATCGGTTTGAAAATATTTTGGTGCAAGTTATCCCTTAAAAAGAACATCCCAAACCATTAGGCTTGGGATGAAACAATGATTCGATTTTTTCTAAGATCTAGATCTTACTGCGCGGTTGGGCCGTTAGCTCCGTCTGGCTTCGCGGTAACCATTGCCTTGAATTTTAGAGTAGTGGTTTTTGGCCAGGTATTAGCTGTCACTGTAATGGTCTTATTGTTGATGCCAGGCTTTCCCTTTGTGTCAAATTCCGCTTTTACGAAACCCTCACCCCCCACAGGAATTGGCGTCTTTGTCCAATCTGGAACGGTGCAACCACAAGAAGGTGCCGCATTTTGAATGATTAAGGGCGCCTGACC
>JABFSY010000311.1 GCA_013140395.1 Cyclobacteriaceae bacterium | reverse complement strand
GGTAGCCTGATAGCCACCATTCAAATCGTACACGGTAAAGTTGCCATCAGGCGTATTGCCCAGTGAGTCTGCATTTGATTCGTTGCTGTTGATGTAGTTCAAATAGACACTCAATCCTTTAGCGGGCGTCAACGATAACTGTCCGATTAATCCTTTCGCACGGTTGTTGTCTTGCACATAATCAAATCCATTTACTGCACCCAACATCAACGACACCTTGTCGCTAAAGGCATACGTACCTTTTAAGCCTGTATGGTAGAAAGGGATTCCGCTATTGAACGTATGGTTGATGGAATAGAAAAAGTTAAGAGGCGCATCGATGTATTCATATCCGATGTGCGTTCCGAATTGGCCTGCAATAAATGAAAGTTTGTCGGTCGCGTTGTACTTAAAGTAGGCTTGCTTAATCATGAGGGCAGATGACACATCGTTGCCCACTTTGTAACCGTAAGCCGGCCCCGATACCTGTACGTTTCCATAGTTACCGTATTGGGCGCTTGGGCCAAACGCCAAATCAACAATGGCCTCTGACTTTTTGTTGGTGTACTTAAACACGGTTTGTACCATGCCCAGTTGAAATTGATCTACACGTCTATCGAACCCACGACCAACACCGGATTGCCCCATGTTGTCGCGCGAGGCGGGGTTGTTAAAATTGGTGAAATAGTAAGAATCCAGGTATCCCGAAATACTAAGTTTGCCTTCTTCTTTTTTCTCCTCTTCTTCCTCTTTTCTCTCACCCTCCGTGACTATTTTCTCTGAACCGATTGTCTTGTTGACCGCTGGCACGGCTTTCTTATCCAAGAATGCCACCAGTTGCCCGTCCTGCGCAAAAAGTTGATTGCTAATGCAAGCCAAACCAATAACTAAGCATAGAATTCCATTTTGTAGATTTTTCATAATTTTGAATGTGTTTTAATGAACAATAAACTAGAGCCTCTGGAGGGGTGTCTCACCACCCCCCGGAGTGCTTTGGTGATTTTTATCCAGCCTCGCGTAGTCGTTCCATATCCAGCGAGTGAATGTTTTCTCCGTGTTGGCTAAAATCAGAACCTATCTCTTTCTCCTCTTTGGTGATCGTCATAGGCGAAAGTAGATCTGTAATTTTCAAAATGATAAATGACCCGATCACGATAAACGCAATGGCCGCTACCAATCCGATTACTTGAATTTTAAATAAGCCAAACTCGCCAAACAACAAGCCATTCCCGGTAGTGTTTGCAGCATTGACTGCAGTGTTTGCCAAGAGCCCGGTCATTAACATACCTACCGCACCACCCACTCCGTGACAAGGAAATACATCGAGAGTGTCTTCCAAAGAGGTCTTTGATTTCCAATGAACCACTACGTTGCTAATTAAACTGGCGATGGTTCCGATAAACAAGCTGGATGGGATAGTTACAAACCCCGCGGCTGGCGTAATAGCGACCAAACCAACCACTGCTCCGATACAAAAACCAAGTGCTGAAGGCTTTTTGCCGCGCACTACATCTACCAGAACCCAGCAAAGACCAGCGGCAGCGGAAGCAGTATTGGTGGTGGCGAAAGCAGAAGCAGCCAATACCCCAGCACTTAATGCACTTCCGGCATTAAAGCCGAACCATCCAAACCATAAAAGCCCTGTGCCTAACAACACAAAGGGAATGTTAGCAGGCGACATGGCCACTTTCTTTACAGACTTATCGCGGAGATAGATAGAAGCGACCAGCGCTGCGAAACCAGCCGACATGTGTACCACGGTACCCCCCGCAAAGTCAAGAACTCCGAGTTTAAACAGAAATCCCTCGGGATGCCATGTCATGTGAGCCAATGGCGCATAAATGAAAAGTGAAAAAAGAACCAGGAAAATAATGTAAGACTTGAACTTCACCCGTTCGGCAAATGTGCCGGTAATAAGAGCAGGCGTGATAATGGCAAACTTCAATTGAAAGAAAGCAAACAACAAAAGCGGGATAGTAGGAGCAAGTGACCAAGGCTTGCCATCCAATACGTTTTGGAACATAAAGAATGTAGCGGGGTTGCCAATAAACCCGCCAACCGAGTCTCCAAAAGCCAAACTAAAGCCTACCACAATCCACAGCACGCTGATGACGCCCATGGCAATAAAGCTTTGGAGCATCGTGGAGATAATGCTCTTCGTGTCCACCATGCCGCCATAGAAGTAGGCGAGCCCGGGTGTCATTAGCAACACCAGAGCCGATGCAGTTAACATCCAAGCTACATCGCCCGAGTTGATTCCCTCGGTAACAAGCGTTGATGGCACAGCTGGAATAAAGAGTGCTAGCACGCTAATGGCTAGCAGCAGCACCAGATAAATCACTGATTTTTTCATAATGTTTGGTTAAGGTTGGGTTAACAATTATTTCATAAATATTGTAAGTGATGGGTAATTTCAAAGCCTACTTTTGATATTTATTACAGAATTCGATTGCAATACGGTATTTTATTAACCTTATTTTAATATTTTCTATAGTTTTTATCATAAATAGGGTAAAATACAGAACAAACGGAATTCAAATGCCAGCCATTGACCTATTGCATCGCATAATCCTAGCTTTTACCTTAAGCGGACAATTGGAATGAGATGATGATCAGGTTGGTTGTGTTGCTGTGTTGCTTTTGCTTTTGTGCCAATGGACAGGTCAAAAAGTATGATCAATTTGAATTAAAGGAGGGAGACGTTGTCTGGAAAAATTCGTATCCTCATTTCGCCAATCGGGATAGTCTGCGGGCAGCAGTGGTTCAAATGCTCAAGTCAAAGTTTTATACCTTTAATGTTATCCGAAATGAAGTTGGCTACAATGGCGAACTGCGCCACTACAAAGTAGACTGTAAGGGTTATGGACGTAACTACTTAAATACACCCCGCATGTATTGGGAAGGTGAATGGACAGGAAAGTTTATTGTAGAGATAAAGGAAAACGAATATGTGGTAACGGTGTATGCTCTTTACTACGAGTCTCCCAAACCGTCAACAGATTATTATCGCACCGAAAAACAGGTGAAGGGACGATACTTGGATGCCGTAACCAAGAAAGATCGGAGCTTTTTTTTGAAACGCGAGCTATCCAATTTGTCACTGATGAATCTAAGTTTAAAAGATGCTTTTAAACTTTCCAGTACGCCTTATATCAATAACTAGACCCGATCCCAAAATACTTCATCATCCGAATTTTTCTTCTCGTCATTGCGAACACCAGGAGGGGAAGTGCAAAAGCGTGAAGCAATCCCCCGTTCGAAGCGTAAGATTTAACCGGGAGATTGCTTCGCCCCGCCCTCAAACCCCTCGCTCGGTGCTCGCAAAGACGAAAACTATTTTTTTAAGATGACTTCTAGGTATCAGACAACCTAGCCTCTCAATTTATCGAGGACCCTGTTGAGTTCTCGTGCTTCAGCAAGGGATATTTTTTTCAGCGAAGCGATCCATTCTTCAGCGCTTTCATCGATCTTCTTCAGTACAGAGAGCCCTTTCGCAGTAATGCCGATATCTACTTGCCTTCTGTTACCCACACACACCTCTCTGCTCAGTAATCCCTTCACTCTTAGCTTCTCCACCAGCCTTGTACAATTACTGCTCTTGTCAATCATCCGAGACGTAATCTCAGATAACATCATCTTCCGCGGATGGCTTCCTCTCAAAATTCGAAGGACATTGAATTGTTCGGGCGTGATGGCGTACGGTTTTAGTCGAACCAAATTACCATTGTGTAACCAACTACTGGTGAACATAATGTTCACGGCCATTTTATGAAACTCGTTTTCAAATTTCTCTTGCTTGATATCTTTCTCAATCGACATACCGCAAAGGTAGCGACTATTATTGTAGATACAACTTTTGGTTAGTTACCGAATGTTTTCCCACCACTTCAAACTTGGATAGTGGTTGCCGATGCTTATCGACTCGCCTATCAATGGTGTGGTTAATCTAACTTGGTTTTGCTCAGCTGCTACTGCGGCACGTTCAATCGGCTCTTTCCAGGAGTGCAGCGATAACTTAAATTTTCCCCAATGAATCGGCATCAACACCTTGGCTTGCAAATCGATGCTCGCCTGAACAGTTTGTTCAGGCGTCATGTGAATGTACGGCCAATCTTCATTGTATTGCCCACATTCTAACAATGCCAAGTCAAAAGGGCCAAATTTCTCACCAATCTCTTTGAAGTGATTATCGTAGCCAGAATCACCACCCAAATAAAGAGTATGATCGGATGTTTTTAATATGAATGATGATCACAACGATTTGTACCTCGCAAAATCGCGCCCTGAAAAATGTCGAGCCGGGGCAGCCGTTAGCTCTATCCCCTCGGCCACCACATTACCTTCCCACCAGTCTAACTCGACAATCTGTTGAGGGGAGATTCCCCATCTTTCTAAATGAGCACCTACGCCAAGGGAAGTGCAAAACAATTTCGTTTTCGATTTCAACGCAAGAATGGTTTTATAATCAAGATGATCGTAGTGATCGTGGGTAATCAGTACTACATCCAACTCGGGGAAGTCATCTGCGGAATAGGCATTTGAGCCCTTGAAGTTGGCCGTGAAAAAAGAAACCGGT
>JABFSY010000289.1 GCA_013140395.1 Cyclobacteriaceae bacterium | reverse complement strand
GCGGAGCGAAGATGGTACGATTAAGAATGCAGTTACTCTCCATGATGGTCTCATCGTAGAATCGGTTCTAATTCCCACCGAAAAACGGATCACAGCCTGCGTATCATCACAAGTCGGTTGTAGCCTTGCATGTAAATTCTGCGCCACGGCTCGGCTAAAAAGGCAACGTAACTTGAGTGCCGATGAAATTTATGATCAGGTTGCCGCAATCAAAGAGCAAGCCGAACTATTTTATGGGCGACCGTTGACTAATATTGTTTTTATGGGAATGGGTGAACCTCTTCTCAACTATGCGAACGTCACAGAAGCCATTTCAAAAATCACCAATCAAAAAGGGTTGGGCATGGCTACCAAAAGAATAACGGTCTCTACCGTGGGAATTGCAAAAATGATTATGAAAATGGCCGATGACGGAGTGAAGTTCAACCTGGCTGTGTCATTACATGCTGCCATTGATAAAACCCGTTCTTCGATTATGCCAATCAACGATTCTAATTCGCTGACGGAATTGGGTGAATCCCTAAAATACTGGTACCAAAAAACAAAAAGCAAAGTAACCTACGAATATGTAGTTTGGAAAGGCATCAACGACACAGAAGAGCACGCTCAGGCTTTACTGAAATTCTGTAAGCTGGTACCTTCTAAAGTAAACTTGATTGAGTATAACCCGATTGACGATGGGGAATTTAAACAGGCCTCAGACCAAGTGCTGACGATGTATATGGATTTGCTAGAAAAAAATGGAATAACCTGCCGGATTCGCAAGAGCCGTGGAAAAGACATTGATGCTGCCTGTGGACAGCTGGCGAATAAGGGCTAGTCATGAAACCTTTTTGTCTCCGTTCCCATCTTAAAGCTAGTTTTTGCTGATCTGTTTAAGAATGCTGCAGTGTAAATATCTCTTTATATTTTTTCTATGCTGCATTGCAACTGCATCTCTAGGGCAAAAGCTAATAAAAGGCATAGTTGTGGACTCAACCTCATTGACCAATTTACCAGGCGTCAACGTAAAAATAAAAAATACCAACCGTGGCACTTCAACCAACTCTAGCGGGATTTTTACACTGATGGTCACAGAAAGTGACACGCTTGTCTTTTCTTCCGTGGGCTACGCTAAAGTAGTTTTACCTGTTTACCTGGACGATGAAACGATGTTTGTACGGATGAGAGAGGAAAGCATCTTGCTCAGAGAAGTTATTATTAAAGACCTGGGTTTTCGTATCAATCAAAAATATGTAAAGTCACCTACCCTCACCACCACTAAGCCACTCAAAGCCGGTTCTACAGGAGGCGTGGGCGTTAATTTTGCCTATTTCACAAAGCTCGAAAAAGAGAAGAGAAAGCTCGTGCGAATTATGGCCGACAATGAAAAAGTAAAAATCTATCTGGATGTGGTCAATGACCCAGACGTGAAAGCAGAAATATTGAATCGATTTGCTATCTCCGAAGACCGATTTTATGAGTTGCTGGCGGTTTTCAATGAAAAGAATAAGGAAATCACTTATTCCGCCAATTCCGCTCTCATTTTGAACTCTCTGTTCTCCTTTTACGAAAATGCCACAATCAAAAAATAATTTCATCGCTGGGTTAAACTACCCGATCAATTTGATATCCAAGAGCCAAACAAATTTAAAAAGACCTATGAAAACTATTTGGAATGCATTAACGTGGAAAAATGCAGCCTTTACTGCCGCGATCATTGCTGCCAGTATGGTGAGTTGCAAAGACAGATCAGAAGATTTCTCGGATGAAGAATCAATTATGGAAAATGCTTCAGTGGGCGACAATGAAGCAGACGATGCCTCACAAATATCTTACACGGCCGAGTTTGAAAACAAAGGTGGAAGAACCGAAAAATCTCTACCCGCCTGTGCAGTAGTTACAAACGACAAGACGGCCAAGATTCTGACCATTGATTTTGGAGCGGGATGTATAGGCGCTTATGGCCGAACACGTAGCGGAAAAATATTGATTGCTTACTCTACTACATTGGGTGATAGTCTATCTAATCGAATTATTACGTTTGAAAATTACAAGGTGAACAATAAGAGCGTGGAAGGGACCGTAGAAGTAAGGGATATCTCCATCAATCCGGCAGGCTACCTGCAATCGACTCGCAGGGTGACCAATCTGAAAATTACTTTCCCTAACGGCAAGTCAGTGACCATGAATGGATCGCGCACCCGCGAATGGATTGCTGGCAGAGGTGACAATGACCCAACTAACAACAAATTCAAAATCACCGGAACGCTGACGGGTGTTTCATCCACTGGACGCACGTTCACCCATGAAATTACAAGCCCTGTCATAGTAGACTTTGCATGCGCCAAACTGGGCAATTTTGCTCGGGTGCAGGGTGTAGTAGAAACCACCAAAGTGGGTGGCTACGGAGATCGCAAAAGAACCGTTGACTATGGTAATGGCGACTGTGATAAAACCATCACTATCACAACCTTCCGTAGAACCTATACGATCACTGTCGATTAAACGGAATCCTTAAAATTGAGAAAGAAAACCCTTGAGCGAATCAAGGGTTTTCTTTTTTGTAACTTTCGCCAAAGTTTGAATGCATGGAAGAACATTTTGAAAGCTCGGAAAAAGTAAGGGACTTCGTGATTGGCATGAGCGATGGGCTCACGGTACCATTTGCGTTGGCTGCCGGGCTTAGTGGAGCTGTCAGTTCAACCGATATTGTCATTACTGCGGGCCTAGCTGAAATTGCAGCCGGGTCAATCGCCATGGGACTAGGTGGCTACCTGGCCGGACGAACCGAAATTGAACACTACGAATCAGAGGAGCGGAGAGAATACGATGAGATTGTGCACAAGCACGAAGTTGAAATAGCAGAGACGAAGGAAATTTTCGCCCAATACGGGATCAGCGAAGATTTACAGGAAAAGATAGCTCGGGAAATGGCTAAGAAGCCCAAAGAATGGGTCGATTTCATGATGCGATTTGAACTGGGTTTAGAAAGACCAGACAAAAACCGAGCGCACCATAGCGCGTTAGTCATCGCTATCAGTTACATCGTGGGTGGCTTGATTCCACTAAGTGCTTATTTTTTTACAGAGAGCGCGCAAGAGGGATTAATCTATTCCAGCATTATTACGCTAATATGTTTAGTTGTATTTGGTCTGGTGAAAAGCAAACTAACGGGTCAACCACTTTTGAAAGGTGCGATGCGGGTAACATTGATTGGAGCCGCAGCGGCAGCGGCTGCTTTCGCCATTGCTAAGGCTATTGCTTAAAGAACGGATATCATTTCTTGCTGGCGTTGAAGAGTTTTTCCTTTTCTTCTTTGGAAAGACTTTCATAGCCACGGTCGGAAATTTTGTCGAGGATAGTGTCAATTTCTTCCTGTGTGGCTTTGCTCACAGATGAAGAAGTCTTTTTTACTTTTGGTTCTTCTTTGCGATAAGTTACTTTCACCTTTGGCCTAGATTCGAACAATGATTTTACCCAATCTACGGTAGCAGTAATCCAGCCTCCCCAATTCACACCGACCTGCAATTGTTTGACATAAATAAAACCCATCAGGGCTCCGCCTAAATGTGCGATGTTGCCGCCAGCGTTTGATCCAATAGTGCCTAGGAATGAAAGAAACACAATCACCGCAGCGATATACTTAATGCGAACCGCACCAAAAAACAGCAGAAAGAATGTGTAATCCGGGAGCAGCGTAGCAGCACCGACTACAATTGCATTGATACTGGCCGAAGCACCGACCATCACAACTGGCCGCTCTAAAGATTGGCTAACAAAATAAGGCACAAGGTTATACGACAATAAATAGAAAACAGCCCCACCTATCGCTCCTAACAAATAAAGTGCGATGAGTTTGTCGCCACCGAGGTACTCTACAAACAACTTCCCAAACCAATACAGCGTAAGCATATTGAAAAGGATGTGTAAAATGCCTGTTAAGTCATGAGCAAACGAATAGGTGAGCAATGTCCAAGGGCGGCTTATGAATTCTGTAAATCGAGCCGGGATTTGAAATTGTGTGTGTATTGCTTCGAAGAATGCGGGAAAGCCGCCTATTTCAGAAATCACTCGGATAACTCCGAGTACAATGAACACCACCACGTTGATGATGATCAACTGCGCATGAGCGTTATTGGGTCTTTGAAAAGCGTTCTTAAATTCTTCCAACACAACAAAAGAAATTAGTATCTGTCTAACAGAATCTTATCAAACAAAGTTACAGCGTTTTTACTTACCCTGCGTACGCCAGTAGATGATCAACAAAAAAGCGATAAAGGCACCACCAAAATGCGCCAAATGAGCAATAGTGCCCGAGCGATCCAGCGCATAGGTGATAAATCCCATCAAAAAGACCATATATTTTGCCTTAATAGGGATAGGGGGAAACAATAACATCAACTCCATATTGGGGAACAACATCCCAAAAGCCATCAGTATGCCATAAATAGCGCCTGATGCACCCAGCATATATCCTCCATTGCCTGGAAAAAAATAATTGAAAGCTGCGTATATCACTCCAGCTCCCATACCTGTCGCTATATAAAAGGTTAAGAACTTCTTATCTCCCCAGTAT
>JABFSY010000369.1 GCA_013140395.1 Cyclobacteriaceae bacterium | reverse complement strand
TCTTACATACAAAGCGGATAGCCTGGGCTACTACCCGCAGGTGATTCTAGCAGGAAGGCGGATCAACGATAACATGGGAACCCATATTGCCAGTCGAGTGATCAAATTGATGACTCAACACGATTTGCCCATCAAAAATTCAAAGGTTCTGGTTCTAGGTATTACGTTTAAAGAGAATTGCCCCGATATCCGAAACAGTCGTGCCATTGATGTGATTCGAGAATTGCAAAGCTTTGGGGCGGACGTTGATGTTTATGATCCACATGCGAGTAGTGATGAAGTTGAGCATGAATATGGCATCCGGTTGATTGATAGACTGGATAAGAAGTATTCTGCTATTGTATTAGCCGTTAGCCATCAAGAGTTCAAAAAGCTGGATTGGACGATCATTAGAAATGACCAGACGATCGTATATGATGTAAAAGGTTTTTTAGACAGATCTCAGATTTCGTCAAGGTTATAAGAAGATGGCGAATTCAAAAAAGGTTTTATTAACGGGAGGTGCCGGATACATTGGTTCCCATACGGCAGTAGAGCTTATTCAACAGGGCTTTGATGTGGTGGTATTGGATGATTTTTCACGAAGTGAGAAACGAATGGTGGATGGGATTGAGAGGATCACAGGCCGAAAAGTAGTTTGCTATCAGGGAAGCTGTACGGATGAAAAGTTTTTGGATACTGTCTTTTCAAAAGAGAATTTTGATTCAGTTATTCATTTTGCCGCCTACAAATCTGTAAATGAATCCGTTCAACAGCCCTTGCTCTATTATCAAAATAATGTCGGCTCCATGACTGCCTTATTGAAGGCGATGGAAAAATTTCACGTCAACGAAATTATTTTTTCTTCTTCCTGCACGGTTTATGGAGAGCCTGATCGAATTCCCGTAGACGAATCGGCTCCATTTAAAAAAGCAGAATCACCGTATGGTGCAACGAAGCAGATGTGTGAGCGAATTTTGGAAGACTGCATTCAAGCCAATCAACCATTGCGATCTGTATCGTTGCGTTATTTCAATCCAGTTGGGGCACACCCATCTGCTTTGATCGGAGAATTGCCGATTGGCACGCCATCTAATTTGGTTCCCTATGTAACACAAACGGCAGCGGGCATTCGCCAAAAGCTAACGGTGTTTGGAAATGACTACAACACACCGGACGGAAGTTGTATGCGGGATTTCATTCACGTGGTGGACTTAGCAAAAGCGCATGTGATGGCGTTGCAAAAAGTAGTAGCGCTAGAAAATCGAAATGAAGTGTTCAATTTGGGTACTGGCATCGGTGTAACGGTACTCGACTTGGTAAAACGATTTATCAAAACAACAGGCATACCATTAAACTATGAAGTGGGCCCCCGCAGGGCGGGCGATGTAGAGAAGATCTATGCCGATCCGGCAAAAGCTGCCAACATACTCGGGTGGCGAACTCAACTGAGCCTGGAAGATTCGCTGTTGCACGCCTGGCAATGGGAAAAACAAATCAGGGGAATCAAATGATGCAAAAAATACAAATGGTTGATTTGCGAAGTCAATACCTCCGCATCAAAACTGAAATTGATTCAGCTATTGAAAGCGTGTTACAAGCATCTGCATTTATTCAAGGACCAGAAGTAAAAGAGTTTGCGCAAGCGCTCTCCATTAAAAATCAAAACACTCACGTAGTTCCTTGCGCCAATGGTACAGACGCGCTACAGATTGCCATGATGGCATTAGATCTCAAGCAAGGTGATGAAGTGATCCTGCCCGTGCACACGTACGTGGCAACAGCCGAGGTGATTGCTTTGCTTGGGTTGGTCCCGATTTTTATTGATGTCGATGCGAATACTTTCAACATTGATGTCGATCAAATTAAAAGCAAAATCACGCTTCGCACAAAAGCGATCGTGCCGGTGCATTTGTATGGGCAATGTGCAGACATGGAGCCCATTCTGAGAATCGCGAAAGACCATAATCTTTTTGTGATTGAAGATGTAGCACAAGCACTTGGCGCGGAATATACATTTGCGAATGGCACCGTGAAGAACGCAGGAACGATGGGAATCATCGGCACGACTTCTTTTTTTCCGTCTAAGAATTTAGGTGCTTATGGAGACGGTGGCGCAATTTTTACGCACGATTCTTTGCTGGCAGAAAAAATGGCGATGATAGCCAGTCATGGACAAAAAGTGAAATATCACCACGATGTAATTGGTATCAACAGTCGATTGGATACGCTACAGGCGGCCATTCTGAACGTGAAGTTGAAATATTTGCATGAATACACGCGCAAACGAAATGAAGCAGCCAATTTCTACGATCACGAACTAACATCTTGCACCTTTTTAAAAATACCTAAAAGAGCAAAATATTCCACCCACGTTTTCCATCAATACACGCTCAAAGCAGAAGGTATCAATCGAGATGATTTCAAAAAATATTTGGAGGGCAAAGGCATTCCATCGATGATTTACTATCCGGTGCCTTTGCACTTGCAAAAGGCGTATCAGCGGCCTGGCTTTGGAATAGGATCCTTTCCGGTTACGGAGCAACTTTCTAAAACAGTCATCTCGCTACCCATCCATACGGAAATGACCTCGGAAGAATTGGTGTACATTTGTCAGACGGTCAAAGAATATCCTCGCCATGCCTGACAAGAATTATTTCTCACATGAAACGGCCGTGATTGATGAAGGCTGCGAAATAGGCGCAGGAACAAAAATTTGGCATTTCTCACACATCATGCCGCGCTGCATCATTGGCGAGAACTGCAATGTTGGACAAAATGTGGTGATCTCTCCCGAAGTGGTTTTGGGTAAGAATGTGAAGGTACAAAACAATGTATCGATCTACACCGGGGTTATTTGTGAAGACGATGTTTTTTTGGGGCCATCGATGGTGTTTACCAATGTGATTAATCCGCGCAGTGCCGTCAACCGAAAAAATGAGTACGCCAAGACGGTGGTGAAAAAAGGAGCATCTATTGGCGCCAATGCAACGATTGTTTGTGGCCACGACATCGGTCAATTTGCTTTTATCGGAGCGGGCGCAGTCGTTACCAAAAATGTGCCTGATTACGCATTGGTGATGGGCAATCCAGCAAAGCAAACTGGTTGGATGAGCGAGTATGGGCATAAACTTTCGTTTGATAAAAACGGTGAGGCCTGTTGCGCGGAGAGCCATGAGAAATATATTTTGAAAGACGGAAAAGTTTCCAAAGTAAAATGAAAAATTTTGCATTGATAGGGGCCGCTGGTTACATCGCACCGCGACATTTGCAGGCCATCAAAGACACGGGAAATAATCTGTTGGCAGCCTTGGATCGTTTTGATAGTGTTGGCATCATGGATTCGTATTTTCCGAAAGCGGATTTTTTCACTGAGTTCGAGCGGTTTGATCGTCACATCGATAAACTAAAAAGACAAGGACAGAAAATCGACTTCGTCAGTATCTGTTCGCCTAATTATTTGCACGATTCCCATATCCGATTTGCTTTACGTAATCAGGCTGATGCTATTTGTGAGAAGCCTTTAGTATTGAATCCCTGGAACGTGGATGCATTGGCAGAAATTGAAAAAGAAACGGGCAAGAAAGTATATACCATCCTTCAACTGCGCTTACATCCCAATATTAAGGCATTGAAAAAGAAAGTGGACGAGGCAAAAGGCGGTCAGGTTTTTGATGTTGATTTGAACTATATTACGTCACGTGGGAAATGGTATTTCCATAGTTGGAAAGGGGAAGAAATCAAATCGGGCGGCATAGCCACCAACATTGGCATCCATTTTTTTGACATGCTGCTTTGGGTTTTCGGAAAGGTAAAAAGCAGCTCGGTTTCAGTGTATGAAGCTGATCATGCAGCCGGTTACCTGGAACTAGAAAAGGCGCGCATTAATTGGTCTTTGAGCATTAATGAAGACCATCTGCCAGATGAAGCGAAGGCAAAGGGAAAGCGCACTTTCCGATCCTTAAAAATGGATGGAATGGAGATTGAGTTCAGTGATGGTTTTACGGAACTGCATACCAACAGCTATCGCGAAATATTGGCAGGAAGGGGTTTTGGACTAGCGGAAGCGAGGCCATCTATCGAGCTAGCCTATCAATTAAGGCAGTCAAAGGGCGAATAACTTTTCGTAAATTCGCGGTTTAAATTTCAACAGATGAAGGGAATTATATTGGCTGGCGGCTCAGGCACAAGGCTTTATCCATTGACCAAGTCGGTATCGAAGCAGATGCTGCCCATTTATGATAAGCCGATGATCTACTACCCTTTGTCGGTGTTGATGTTGGCCAACATTCGCGAAATCTTAATTATCTCCACTCCCCAGGACCTACCGCTGTTCAAAAACTTGTTAGGTGATGGGTCTGACTTGGGTATTACTCTTGAATACAGGGAGCAACCCTCACCCGATGGCTTGGCACAAGCATTCTTGATCGGTGAGTCTTTTCTCGGAAATGATTCCGCTTGTCTGGTTTTAGGCGATAATATCTTTTACGGATATAATTTTTCTTCACAACTGGAACAAGCCAGTCAGTTAACGAAGGGCTCAGTCGTTTTCGGATATTACGTCAACGATCCGCACCGGTATGGCGTGGTTGAT